>DAICZM010000067.1:10038-14753 GCA_027311145.1 Ktedonobacterales bacterium | reverse complement strand
GTTGGGTGTGCCCTATGCGCTCACGTGGAGCTGCTACGAAGGCGAAGAGCTGGCATGTGGAACCTGTGATAGCTGTCTTTTGCGTCTTAATGGTTTTGCCGAGACTGGCCTACAAGACCCGATAGGCTATAAAACACGCTAATGGCCGCGCAGAGGCGGGCTATTAGAGGCCACTAGTGGGTAGATAGCGGCGAAATTCTGGGCGTGAGCCTTGATAATCAGCGTGTGCGTGTTCGGCAAAAATGATAGTTTTCACGTTGCCACGGACCGTGAAGTCTGCGACGATCCGCATCCAACTTGGTTCTAGCAGGGCCACCAAGTCATCTAAGATGACATTAGCAGAAGCTTCGTGGCTGATTGGGCGATTGCGGAACTGATTGATATAGAGTTTCAAGCTTTTCAGTTCGACAACATATTGGGCGGGAACGTAATCGATAATGAGAGTGGCGAAATCTGGAAAACCAGAGCGTGGACAGAGGCACGTAAATTCTGGTGCTTCCAGGTGTGTGATATACGCACGCTGAGGAGCGGGGTTAGGCCAACGTTCCAGTGTGTTTGCCGCAATCTCTGCGAGGCCATACGTGCCGGGTGTGCGGGTAGTGGGTGTGTCTTGCTCCATGATAGTGAAAATTTCTCCGAATTTGGCTTAGCGACGCTCTCGCGTCTTGTGCTATGTAGGTAGGGAGCGCGACCTGTAAGAAAGAACTCTCTTACTGCGCACTCATTTCGATTGAAGTGATCGTATCATAAACTGGCGTTGTTCTGCAATGGAGGAAATCTGTTGGCTCACCATCTCTTTTTGCCCAAGAGATGGTGAGCTGATCTGTTATGCGCGCAATGGTTCGAGGGGCACGGCTTCTCCTGCGCTATAGCGCATTTTGTTTTTGCCATGAAAGATCGTGACGCCACCCACGCCCTGTACGAGCCAGCCGTTGTGTGAGCCGATCAGAGCTGTGCCACCATCGATGCCCGCGACAATATGTTTCTCGGCGGCACGTGTGGCGTTATCAGCAAAAATAGTGGGTAGCTCGTCGAAATGTGGGATGACAACAATGTTGGGGGCGAGACCGAGCGCAGGCCGTGTGCGCCAGACTTGCGGAAAATCGAAGAGTGCGCCGCCCATGACCATTGCCCCGGCAGAGCAGCCTGCGACAATGCCGCCGCCCTGAAAAATCTGCTTGATGACTTCCCATGCGCGTGTCCCTTGCAGTGTTTCTAGCAAGTAACGCGGTTTGCCACCTGAAAAGTAAACAAAATTAGCGGCTGCTAGTTTATTGACAATACGCTCATCTTCGGCGTCTGCACGTGTTAGGAGCATCACAGGTTCAACTTGGGCACCCAACTTGCTGAAATGCTCGACGCCCATGCTTGCCCAGCGTTCGGTAACGGTCGATCCATCTGGCACGGCTGCTGTTGGGAGGACAACGACCCGTGCAGGCGTGGGAGTTTGCCCCAGTAAAAACCTGTCTAAGCCCTCCACTTTGGGCAGATATTCGCCCGCGCCAACCAGTGCTAACGTGCCAAGTAAAGCCTGTTGCATTGTTCTGTTCCTTATGCTTGCTGATCGACGAGTAATACTACTTTGCCACGCACGATGCGATTGAGCATATCGTACAGCGCGTGCGCGGCCTGAGAGAGCGGATATGTTGCGGAGATATGCGGTTTGAGTTTGCCTTGTTGGAACCATGTGAGCAAGGTGTGCAGGTTTTCTTGGTTGTGTGCCGCTTCCCGTTCGGTAAAGGCTCCCCAAAAGACGCCGACGATTGAGCAACCTTTGAGTAATGTAAGATTGAGCGGAATGCGCGGAATCTCACCACCAGCGAAGCCCACAACGAGCAGACGCCCTTTCCAGGCAATGCTGCGCAAGGCTGGTTCGCTATATTTGTCGCCCACAGGGTCGAAAATGACATCCACACCACGCCCGTTAGTGAGAACTTTAATGCGCTCTCGCAGGTCTTCATGGCTGTAGTTGATGGTCTCATCCGCGCCATGTGTGCGACAGACCGCCAATTTCTCGTCATTTGAGGCTGCGGCAATGACATGCGCACCCATTAACTTCCCTAGTTCAACAGCTGCTAATCCTACGCCACCTGCTGCACCCAGCACGAGGAGCGTCTCGCCCTCTTGTAAGACGGCGCGATCAGCCAGAGCGTGTAATGCGGTTCCATAGGTCATAACAAACGCGGATGCAGTCGCAAAATCCATCTCGTCTGGCATGGGTATCAGGCGTGCCGCATCAACCGCGACCTCTTCGGCAAAGCCACCCCAGCCGGTAAACGCGATCACGCGCTGGCCAACCTTGATCTGTTTGACCCCCTCACCCAGTTCTTTGACGACGCCTGCGACTTCTCCACCGGGCGAAAAAGGCATGGCGGGCTTAAACTGGTATTTGCCCTCGATAATCAAGGTATCGGGAAAATTGACACCGCAGGCTTTGATGCTGACGATCACTTGCCCCTTGCCGGGCGTAGGTGATGCAACCTCTTCAAGAACCAGTGATGTGGGGGGACCATATGCTTTGCACAATACTGCTTTCATCTTTGAAGTCTGCTCCCTCTTTCTGTCAAAATGGCTTTGTTTGCTGTATCATATCACACGTATTTTGTTGAGTCTGTCTTTTCTTTTGACTTCGAGGCGCAAGGGGACTTTTTTCCTGAGTTTATGGTCGATACTCACGCGCTCTTTTCTGAGAAGGCCGCTTGCCGATAGAGGTCAGTAGAAGGCAAGACAGGAGGCTAGTGGCCTGTTTTCTGGTAGAAGGAGCGTTAGATTGAACCGACTCAACAAATATAGCGAAGATCTTCGACAGGTGTTAAGCAATGCGCGTGTTGAGGCGCGTAGGCTTCGTCATCGCATGATTGGCACAGAGCATCTTTTGCTAGGTATATTGAAACTCGATCATCAATTGATTGAAAGTATTTTGGCCACATTGCATGTGAGTTCTTTGCGCGTGTTTCAGGCAGTCGAGTTTGTGGTTGGGCGCAATAATAGAGCTATTCTCAGTGAACCAACGCTCAATCCAGCCGCACGTGCCACATTACGTCGAGCGGAAGAGGAAGCAGAGGCGGTGCAGGCCGAATATGTGGGTGTGGAACATCTGTTGCTGGGTGTGTTACGCGAACAGAATAGTATTACGGTGGGCGTGTTGGAGAGCTTTGGCCTCTGTCTGACAGAAGTGCGCCAACAGTTGTCCACCTTGCTAACGGACGAATGTGCGCCAATGCTACAATATATGCGTTATCAGACAAAATACGTCGCCACGCCTACGCTTAATCAGGTGAGCCGCGACCTGACAATGATGGCCCTGGATGGTCTCCTTGATCCGCTGATTGGGCGTGAAGCTGAGCTTGAACGAACGATACAAATTCTGATGCGCCGTTCAAAAAATAATGTGGCATTGATTGGGGCGGCTGGTGTGGGAAAAACGGCGATAGCAGAAGGGTTGGCTCAACGTATTATTGATGGATGTGTGCCTGAAGGCTTGCGTGATGTACGTGTCGTGGCTCTAGAGATCGGCCTGCTTACGGCAGGGACACGCTTGCGTGGTGAATTTGAAGAGCGTTTGAAACGTATCTTGCAAGAAGTGTTGACGGAAAAAGGCCTGATAATTGTCCTGGATGAGATGCATATGCTGGTGGGGGCTGGTGTAGCAGAAGGTTCACTAGATGCAGCAAACCTGTTTAAGCCGATGCTGGCACGGGGCGAGTTTCGCTGTATTGGGGCGACCACGCTGGACGAGTATCGCACGACGATAGAGACCGATCCCGCGTTAGAGCGGCGTTTTCAAACCGTGCAGGTGCAAGAGACGAGTGAAGAGGAGACGTTAGCTATTTTGCGTGGTTTACGTGTCCGCTATGCCAGTTTTCACGAGGTCAAGATTGATGATGCGGCACTGGTCGCGGCGGTGCAATTATCAGAGCGTTATCTTCAGGGACGTTTTCAACCAGATAAAGCGATAGACCTACTAGATGAAGCTGCGGCCTATGTGCGTGTGAGCCAGACAGGTGTCTCTAAAGAGATGCAAGAAATGCGTGATGAGCTACAAAGCATATTGGAAGCGAAAGAATATGCTATTGTGCGCCATGATTTTGAGGCTGCTGGTCTCCAGCGTGCCCGTGAATGGCAAATACGTCAGAAAATACATTTTTTGGAGATCATACAGCCATTAGGCAAACAATCTTGTCTTGTAGATGCAAACACCATTGCCAGCGTGATTGCGCGTTGGACGGGCATTCCTGTCGCGCACATAGCTGGAGAAGAGGCGCAACGCCTGCTTTTGCTTGAGGAGAACCTCCATCGACGCGTGGTGGGACAACATCATGCGGTTCAGGCAGTTGCGCGTGCGTTGCGACGTGCGCATGCAGATGTGCGAGATCGTAGGCGTCCCATTGGCTCGTTTCTGTTTGTTGGGCCAACCGGTGTGGGAAAGACAGAACTGGCACGGGCCCTTGCCGCCAGCCTTTTTGGGCGTGAAGATGCGTTACTTACCTTTGATATGTCGGAGTTTATGGAAAGTCACATGATTGCGCGCCTGATCGGTGCGCCTCCAGGGTATATTGGTTATCAGGAGGCAGGGCAATTGACCGAAGCCGTGCGGCGCAAGCCGTACAGCGTGTTGCTTTTTGACGAGATAGAAAAGGCCCATCCGAAGGTGTTTGATCTGCTGTTACAAATTTTGGAGGACGGTTGTTTGACCGATGGGCATGGGCAACGTG
>DAICZM010000067.1:0-10028 GCA_027311145.1 Ktedonobacterales bacterium | reverse complement strand
GTCATTATTATTACCTCGAATTTGGGCACAACGCATGAGACATGGCAGGAGTCGCCCTTTTTCACGCGCCGTCAGAGCCAGCAAGAGCGTGCTGCCTATCACTATGAGCTATTACAGAAAACAGTTCACAATGCGCTCAAAGAGCAATTTAAGCCTGAATTGCTCAATCGTATTGATGAAATCATTGTGTTTCATCCATTATCACTTGAGCATTTGTATGCCGTTGTTGATCTGTTGCTTGCGCAGACACAGCAGCGGTTACAAGAGCGCAATATTATCCTTCAGGTGAGTGATGCGGCACGGCACTTGCTCGTCGAGCATGGCTATCAACCTGAATATGGGGCGCGAGCCTTACGGCGTACTGTGCAGCATGAATTGGAAGATATGTTGGCAGAGGCTTTGCTGAAAGGACAGCTACAGGATGGTCAGCATGTGCGTGTCGATAATGCTGCCGATCAGTTGGTAATACAGTCGACGATCAGGGAAACGGACGCATTTGTGATGTTAAAAAGTGGGGGCAATGTAGGGGTTGTCTGAGATTGTTCCGATGTCTTGCATTATCATCCCATCTACCTCAAGCGAAAGAATCAGCTCTTTTGGGTTGAGGTAGATGGCCATTCCTCTTGACCACTTGCTGCACACTCTTTATACTTAAGCCCAGATAAAAAGACTCTGTTGGATAAGTATAAGGATGAGAAACTCTTGAAAGTGATGTTTCGCTGGCGGCAACTGGCGTTCTATGCTCTTGCGCTGCTCGGTCTGGCTTTGCGCCTCTATGGCCTTAACTGGGATCAAGGCAATAGTTTTCATCCCGACGAACGTCAGATCATGTTTCACGTGACAAGCATTGCATGGCCCACAAGTTTTGCCCAGTTTTTGCGTCCTGACCAGTCTCCGCTCAATCCGCATTTTTTCGCCTATGGTTCTTTTCCCATCTATCTGTTAGCCTTGATTGGCTTTGTGATGGCTCATCTCGCCCCCTCTTCAGGAACATTTACTGCTATTACGCTTGCTGGGCGGGTCGTCTCTGCTTTGTTTGATAGTGGGACAATTCTGTTAACAGGCTGGCTGGCCCTGCGATTGACACCTGATACCGCTCCTGGTAGGCCGACTGCTTGGAATATGGCGTTAGTAGCCGCTGCTCTTGTAGCTTTTACGCCTTTTCAGCTACAACTCTCACATTTTTATACAGTGGATTCTCTCCTCTTGTTTTTTGTGGTTTTGACTGTTCTTGCCGCCGTTGCGCTCGTAGATACTGATAAACCATTGTTGTGGGCCTGTGTCGCTGGTGTTGGCTATGGTTTGGGCATGGCAACCAAATTTAGCGCGGCTCCGCTGGCTGTGCCTATTGCGGTCGCTGTCCTGGTGCGTTGGTATCGTCGGGATTTTTTCTCGGCACTGGCCACCGCGCTGATGATAGCTATTATCACAATCGTGCTGTTTATCGTCACGCAACCCTATTTTTTACTGGATTTTCCTAATTATGTGCAGCAGGTTGCGGAGCAGGGCAGTCTAGCGCGTGGAACCTTCGATCTACCGTATGTGCGCCAATTTGCCGGAACGACTCCTTATCTCTACGAGCTACAAAATATGGTAGAGTGGGGACTTGGCTTGTTTCTAGGGTTGGCGGCCTGTGCTGGTCTGCTCTGGTTGCTCTGGCACATGTGGCGACGGACTGCTGGTCTATGGCTGATTGTGCTGGCTTGGGTACTGGTCTATGGCCTGATTGTGGGTGACTTTTACGTCAAGTTTATGCGCTATATGTTGCCGCTGTATCCCTTTATGACGTTGATGGCGACAGCACTCTTGCTTGCTAGTGTGCGCTCTGCCCAGCTATTGACTTGGCCTGTACGCTGGCTCAAGCGTGGCGTGTCGCTTGTGGCGAGTCTCGCCCTTGCCCTCGTTTTGGGGGGAACGATCTTTCAAGGCCTGGCTCTGCTCAATGTCTATAGTCAACCGAATACGCGGGTGCAGGCCTCGCAATGGATGTATCGTCATATTCCCGCTGGTAGCGTGATTACCTATGAGCAATGGGACGATCCGCTACCCGTCGCCGTTGGCAATCAGACACCCGCGCTCTACAACCAACTTACTTATCCTGCTGGCGGGAACGGACAACCCACAAATGGGCTGGACCTGTATGGCGATGATACGTTGCAAAAGGCCCAGTTGTTAGCGCAACTGTTGCCACAGGTGAATGTCATTACAATGGCCTCCGACCGTTTAGATAAATCAATCCCGCGCTTGCCTCTGCGCTATCCATTGACCATTCACTATTATCAATTGCTCTTTAGTGGGCAACTCGGCTTTCACTTGGCGGCTCAGTTTGTCAATCAACCGCATCTGTTGGGCATTACACTCGATGATAGCGGGGCAGACGAAAGCTATTCGGTATTTGACCATCCGCATGTACGCATTTTTGTGCGCGACACGCCCTATCCTTATACGCAAGCGCAATTGCTTGAAAAACTTCTGGCTGGCGTACAACTTCCGCCCGTTGGTGCAGGTCTTTCCGGTATGCAACGCCCATTGATGCTGACGGCGCAGCAGATCGCAGATAATCAGCAATCACCACCGTTTGGTGTGCAGTTTCCCGCGCAAAGTCTTGCCAATACCTTACCTGTTGTGTTCTGGTGGGGAACACTGACGCTGCTCGGTCTGCTCGTTTTCCCTTGTCTTTTTTTCGTTCTCTCATCACTTGCGGACCGAGGCTATATCCTGAGCAAGTTGCTTGGTATCCTCGCACTCGCTTATGCTGGCTGGTTAGCAGCGTCTTTTCACCTGTTCCCATTGGAACAGCGTCAACTGCTCGGCACGTTGGGCGGCATCGCCCTTGTCGGGATAGGCGCGTATCTCCTACAATATCGGCAGATCAAGATGTTTGTGCGCCAACATTGGCGTCTGCTCCTGAGCGAAGAGGCGTTGTTTAGTCTGGCTCTGCTTGCGTTTATCGGAATTCGTTCTCTCAATCCTGATCTTTGGAATCCCTATCTTGGCGGCGAGAAACCGATGGAATTGGCCTTTCTCAATGCGATTTTACGCAGTCCCTATATGCCGCCGCTTGATCCCTGGTTTTCAGGTGGCTACATCAATTACTACTACTATGGCTATGTGGTGGTTGCCTCACTGATCAAACTGACGGGTATTGTGCCAACAACCGCGTTTAATCTGGCAATTCCCACACTGTTCGCCCTGACATTTAGCGGGGCGTTTGTGGTGGTCTATAGCTGTACGCTCCGTATGCCACTAGCATTGCTTGGCGCATATTTCGCCGCATTGATTGGGAATCTCAATGGCTTGATGCAGTTTAAAGGCCAGTTACTGGCATGGCTGGCTCATCTGCCCATCCCTGGCTATGATTACTGGCAAAGTAGCCGCATCATTCCCTTTACAATCAACGAGTTCCCGTTTTGGAGCTTTGTGTTCGCTGACCTCCATCCGCATGTGATGGACATGCCAATTACGATAGGCATGCTTGGCGTGCTGGTTGCGCTCTGGCTCACGCCGCGTGCTAGCAACGTGGAGAGCGTTGCGCTTCGTTCACAACGTTGGCTCCTTTATCTGCTGACTGCCTTTATCTTTGGCACAATCGCCTGTGTTAATCCCTGGGATATGCCTGTGTATGCCTTGCTGCTTTGTTGTGTCTTACTTGTGCAGGCATGGCTGGATGCTCGCCAGTTGCCACTCCTGGAAATCGTCTTTGCACTGGCATGGCGCATAGTACTTATCGCTTGTATCATTGCTCTGGGCTATCTCTTCTATCTACCGTTCTATGCGAACTACCAGGAATTGTATGTCAATGGCGTCGGCCTGGTCCAACAGGGCACAAATATGGGCGATTTTCTCACGGTCTCCGGCTTTTGGCTTTTTCTCGCACTGAGCTTTTTCCTCACTGAGGCCTATCGCCGCTGGTGGCACGTGCGTCTTGAGCAAGGTAACATGCCAGCATTGGTGCAAAAAATATCCACTCCACTGCTGTATTGCGCGTTTTGTCTGCTAGGGATCATCGCATTTGTGCTGCTTGGCTTAAAATCATTCCTCTTTGCTTGCATCGTGCTTGGTATTTTCTTATTTGTGCGTATCTTGCTGGTAAAACGTCCCGTTGCTGATGATATACCAATGGCGAACACGCAAAAATCTCTCTTATTATCGGGAGTGGAGCGGGTCGGTATCTCGGCCTCGCTTGCCTTTGCCTACTTGCTTCTGTTGATGGGTCTTTGTATTAGCCTGGGCATGGAGATCGTCTACATTCGCGATTTTCTAGATGGCGGCGACTACGAACGTATGAACACCGTTTTTAAGTTTGGCATTCAGGCGTGGTTTTGCTTTGCTATCGGTGGTGCGCTGGCTATACCGCATATCTGGCGTACATTGCAGGGCACGGCACGCACACTTTGGACGGCAGTATTGGTTGTCCTGATGCTTAGTTGCTCGCTTTTCTTGAGTGAAGGAACGGCGGCACGTATTCAAGATCACCAACTTTGGACGCTAGCGCAACCGCCCGCCCAGAGTGCCAACTATACACCAACGCTCGATGGTTTTGCCTTTGTGCGCGCCTGGTATCCGGGCGATGCCCAGGCGATAGGCTGGCTCAATCAGCATGTTCAGGGGTCGCCAGTCATCTTGGAAGCCAGCGCACCAGTTTCCTATCAATGGTTCGGGCGCGTTTCTGTCTACACGGGCTTGCCAGATGTGCTTGGCTGGCCCGACCATGTTGGTGAGCAACGCTATAACACGCAACCGCTGAATCGTGTGACGGATGTTGGTCTTCTTTATACAACAAGCGATACCACGCAGACATTGGCCCTGTTGCACCTTTATCACGTGCGCTACATTTATGTTGGTGAGTTGGAGCGACAAACGTATGCGCAAAGGTCTACGGCTGGCCTGGACAAATTTAACAGCATGGTAGGGACAGCATTGCGTATGGTCTATCGGGCAGACGGTGTGACGATTTATGAGGTGCTATAGCTTCAAATTCCTATAGCCATAGACATTGTTATAGCGGTAAAGCTGACATGTCCATTCGACTGAATATTAAGGCGATAGAGCGTTCTGCCAGGAAAAGCATGATTCAGTTCGGAGTAATCAGCGGCGGAACTGGCGTAGGCGTAGATCACATTGCCTTGCAACATTGGGTCGTTCAAGGGGAAAAGGTCTAGTTGATAGAGCGTATAATCGTCGGTTGTGATAATCGCGTGCTGCATGGGTGGGTGATAGATGGTATTGAGATCAATAGGCCGTTGAAAAGGTAGGCCATTATAATTTGTGTAAAGAGTTGTTTGACGTGGAAGGTAGTAGATCACATTGCAAGCAAGTAGCGTAAGTAACAAGAGAGCGGCAAAGGGAGGAGTCAGGCGATTGGTCGTGGAAACGTTACTTGGCGAGATGGTAGGTTGTTGTATGCGTTCTTGCCACCATTTTGAGCAATATTGGCGGGCAGAAATTCCTATAGCCATAAGGACAGTGAAACCTCGGGCGGTGAGGATGAGTAAAAAAGGCAGTGTTTCATAGAGGTAGCGCGGGCCGAGATAGATGCCGTGATAGAAGTAGCCGATAAATGCGCCCGTCATAATTGTTGATCCCGCAAGTAAGAGCCAGTCAGCAGGGAGAGAACGGCGTGTGAGGAATGGGAGAGCCATACATGCTAGTGTGCAGTAAAAAGGCCAGCCGAAGAGATCAATAGCCAGGCTGGTCAAGAGTTCGTCCAGGTTGACGAAGCCGGCTGCTAGCGTATGTTGCCCATAGAAGCCGACCCCTTGGCCGAAGCCCCAATGGTCACCCGCGAAAAAGAGTGTGCGTGGTGTCGTGAAAGGATTCCCTGTGAGTTGTGCGTTATAGCTCAGGCTCAGGAATGCAAAGAGGAGCGTGACAGCGAGAAAACCAGTACCGGCAATGAGCCAGCGTTTCCAGTCATGTAGGATTCTTCGCCAATAGAGTAAGAGAATGCCTGGTACAATAATTACCACAAAAAGCAATGCTACTAAATCGCGTGTTAAGATACCCATGCCAAAACATGCGGCAGCAAGGGGTAGAAGCCAGCTTTTTCCGTTTTGGGCAAAGCGCAGCATTGCCCAGACTCCCCAAACGAGGTAGAAGAGGGCAATAGTATGGCTCATATAGCTGGCCGCGAGATAGCTATAGAAGGGTGAGAGTGTGCCTAAAAGGACGGCTAGCGTGGCGATGCGGCGATTATAGAGCAGGGCAGCGATTAGCCCGATGCCGAGCAAGGCGAGTGTGCCGAGTAGTGGTTCAACTAGCCAGGGAATGCCGAGCAAGAGGCCGGGAGCGAGTGTCAAACCCGTGCCAGGGGCATATTGCGTAAACCAGCGGCCTGCGAACTGAACCATAAATGGACCAGGAAAACGGTCGCTAGCCGGTGGAATAGGTACTGAAAGCTGGCCTAATGCAAATATTTTTGCCGAGAAAAGATAGGCGACCGCATCATAAATATGCGGTTCGGCTTGATATTGAACTTTTGCAATCCATGCTACAAAGATCAATGAAGCCGCTAGCGCAATATACGCCAGTGGGTGAAGAGGTGTTTGTGTTGTCCAGTGGCGAATTGTCGCAACGCTACTCTTTGCAGACCTTGATAGCGTAAATCCTTTGCTGGTGTGGAAACTAAAGAAGCGTTGCCATAAAAATTGGCCTGTCGCGAATAATATCTCGCCAGCGAGTGTTGCCAAGAGCAAGAGGACTGCCCAGATCAGTGTGCGCAGCAAGAAATCAGCGACCATCGCTGCAAAGGGTAAGGTATCAGTTGGAAAGAACGTGTGAGCAACACTTTGACCGGGCGATGTAGGCGTATCGCGTGTGACTGCGATAATGCGGTCGTTACGATCTAGCGTGATGTGAATGATAGAGCTATCTGCCATGCTGATATTGAGTACCATCGGTGTTTCTGGGGGTTGTAATTGGATGCGAAGACGTTGTAGTGTAGAGGGTAATGAGAATGTTGCGTCGTCGAGAGGCCATGCAACCTGTTGCTGAAGTCCCTTATTCGTCCAAATTTGGAGGGTACGCCATCGGCTTGTGCCTTCCAAATCGCGCATCCAAGCCTGAAAACGGTAATAAGAGGAAGAAGCGATAGAACGAAGATATGCTGTATTAAGTGTGAAATTGTTGGTACTATCCGTCCCATCAAGCTGATATTCGTGGATAAGCGGGTCGTGAGCAGGTAGCTCAAGGGCGATAGGAGTTCCGAGGTGGCCTAAGGCAAGTGTTTGGCTACCGACATGCAGTGTGAGTGTTTGTTGCTGGAGTGTAAGTTCTATGGGGAGCGTGATTTGGTAGCAGAGCCAGTCACCAAGACAAAGAAAAGCTAATAGGACAAGCAAGGAAAGACTTTGCCATAGGATGTGTCTTGTAAAGAATCGCACCTGTCTACTCCTCATTTTAATATAGTGCCACTATACAGGAATTAGGTAGCGATAGCAAGGGAACAATCACCGCTTGCTGTCATGTAACCAAAAAGGCTAGCATTAGGAACGAATAACCAGCTTTATACGTTAGTAGTAGAGAAGTATTAGCTATGCATGTTGTGTGTTGGCGGCATATTTTTTGTATCTCGTTTCTATCATTGATACCGGTATACTAAGAGAGAGTGTATGATCGAATTATTTCAGATGTGGCTTTTGGTTGAAGTCTTGGGCATTATTTGCCTTCCTCTGACTGTCACGGTATTTCATAATATGCCAGATCGTGGGTGGGCCTTCACAAAGGCCATAGGTATGGCACTGCTGGCATTTGTCGTCTGGTTTCCGCTTGTTTGCTTGCACGCGTTGCCGTTCAGTCAATTCTTCATTTTCAGCGCGTTGCTGGTCATTCTGGCGTTGAATGTGCTTGGTTTTGTGCGCGTGCGCCATCAAATAGCCAAACTGGTACGGGTGAATATTCCATATATTGTGACGACGGAACTAATCTTTCTGGGCATGGTTTTTTTGCTAGGCTGGATTCGCTCCTACAGCCCAGAAATTCGCTCATTTGAAATGTTTATGGATGAGGGTTTTATTGCGGCGATCATGCGCAGTCCCCATCTGCCGCCGAATGATATGTGGTTTGCAGGATATACGATCAACTACTATTACTATGCGCATTTCACGATTGCCCTGTTGGCAAAATTGATCGGTCAAACGCCTTCGGTTGCTTTTAATACGGGTATCTGCATCTTTTTTGGTTTAACGGCTGTGAATATGTTTGGTGTGACGTGCAATATTGTTGCTTGGGCGCGCTATGCTCGTGTGCAAGCGCATGCCGACACAGCTACCATTGCGACGCTTGAACGACCCGATATAACGCTGCCAGACTTAGTGCGTGCCATGCCCTTTGGCTTTATGAGCTTTGTGATGGGGCTTGTGCTGGGCAACCTAGCGGCAACGCAGCAGTGGTGGCAGCTACATGGCGATATTGCTTTGTACAACTGGTTTCTTCCCTCGCGTGTCATTGACAAAACGATCAACGAGTTTCCTGCTTTTAGCTTTCTGCTCTCGTGTTTCCATGCGCATGTCTTGACGCTCGCTTTTACTATTGTAGGGATTGCGCTGGCCTTTAACCTATTTTTAGAGGCAGATGGCAAGGGCTTGTATGCCTTTGGGCGTGGTTGGCGTTTGCCGCTAACCCTGGCAGTGACCGCGTTGCTTTTAGGCGGCCTGTTCACGATGAACGGCTGGGACTATCCAACCTATATGGGAATTACGTTGATTTGTCTGGCTTTGCAGCAATGGCGTGCATATCATGGGCGTATTACATTCGCTTTGCTTCTGGATGTAATTACTCCAGCGGCCTTCCTGGTTGCACTCTCGTTTCTGCTTTATACGCCCTTCTACCTTGCCTTTATCTCGCCTTCGCAAGGTATTGGTCTCGTCGATGCGGCCAATCGCTCTCCGCTCAATGGTGAATTACTTATTTATGGCCTGTTTGCCTTTGTGTTTTTCTCATTGTTAGTGGCGAGCGCACTCAAACGGCCTCAGATTGCCTTCTTTGAGGTTGACGTGCAGGCGTTGGCATTGTCATTTAATGAGACGACACGTCGCTATCTTTCTTTGCTGGCCTTTGTAGGCATTGCTCTGTTTCTCGTGGTTGGACTGGCCACATTGTTCTTTGTTGGCAACAGTATGACATTGGTTGTTGCAGGCAGTGTGACTGTCTTGGGGGCAATCCTGCTTATAACGACTATTGAAGAGCGTGGACAGGCCTTTGCCCTATTACTAGGTGGATGTGCGTTTGGCTTAATTGCCTTATGTGAGGTAGTTTTCCTGAAGGATGTGTTTGCGGGTAGCTATCCACGCATGAACACGGTTTTCAAGTTTTATTTTCAGGCATGGGCATTGCTGGCGATTACATCGGGGGCAGGCCTCTATTTTATTCTGGATAGCTTTCGTCCTAGTTTCACCCTGGCTCCCTTACAACGCTGGCTACGGCGTGGCTTTGAAGGAGTATGGGGTATTGCCTTTGTGTTGCTGTTAATCGCGGGAGCAGTCTATCCTATTGCGGGGACTTATACACGCACAAACTTTTACCTTCAGCGTACCAATAGCCTTGATGGCCTGAGCTATTTGCAGTCTGACCCACAGGAACCGGGGGACTATGCGGCAATTCGCTGGCTCAATGCCAATGTGCAGGGCGATCCGGTGATTGTAGAGGCGGTTGGGCCAGATTACAGCAACTATGCGCGCATCTCGGCATTTACTGGTTTGCCGACGATTATGGGCTGGGTTGGTCACGAATATCAATGGCGTGTCAACTGGCTGAATACTCCCAATAATGCTTTGGACTTCAATCGGCGTAGTGGAGATGTCGAGGCGATTTATACGAATCCCAACGCGGGGACGGTTTTGTCTATTATGGCGCGTTACCATGCCCAATATTTATACGTTGGGCCTTTAGAGTATCAGAAATATCCCACGACAAACCTCGCGCGTTTTAAGACGTTTATGCAGGTAGTCTACAATGCAAACGGAGTGACCATTTACAAAGTCAAGTAAATATCTGAAATTAAGAAGAGCAAGCGAGATAAACGGTATTGA
>DAICZM010000679.1 GCA_027311145.1 Ktedonobacterales bacterium | reverse complement strand
GTCTACGAGTGAGCGCGTTAGCGTGACAAGCGTGACAAATGTGCGGTAGAGATCCAGCAGGTTCTCGCCCACTACGCGCACGGTGCGTCCGTTCACACGCTCAACGCCACGGATCCACAAGGCCATCTCCGCCATATCCGCAACCAGAAAGGTAACCTCTAGCGTCACGGGCAAGGTAAAAGTGGGTGGATGCATTTCGGTATGACGATGTACAGCTTGCTCCGCTCCCACACGCAATCGCTCACAGGCAACTTCTGGATGTAGATTCGCCGCAGCAAAACGTCCTATCGACTCTTTCACTACGACTTTTTCTGCCTCCGGTGCGATACCTTGCGCCTCTTGCGCCGTCACGGCGTCACCACTGACAAAAATAATTGGAACCTGATAATGAGCGGCAACCAGGGCATTTAAGCCTGACTCGCCCACAACAGTCCCATTGATGCGCACCTCCCAGATTGCCGCCGGATTATAGGTGTGCGAGAGAACACTGCGTTCGGCCCCAATAGAGCCATGATAGCTCACAAAACACACGCCATCAAAGCTGCTATCCAGCCCTTCCATCATATAAAGCGGCTTATGCTTGCCCGTAATTAACGTCGCTCGGCCCAACAAGTCCTGTGGATGCAGGTTCCGCATAAAGTGATGCGCGTCATTTACCACAAACTCGGTCGCACCCGCAGCCAGTGCCCCTTTGATAACCGCGTTGACCTCAGCAGTCAGCAAACGCCGCCCTTGCTCATACTCGGCATTGCCTTCGATAATCTGCTCCCACGCAACGATACCGCTCGTACCTTCAAAGTCGGTTGAAAGATAGAGTTTCATCATACCCCTCTTTTATTCTTTTATTCTTTCCAGGCATAACCTGGGCCACCAGCAGCACGGCAGATAGCAATAGTGGCCTGTCGCCTCGTGCGCAGAGGGTACTGCACTTCCACTGCCGAGCTGAATTGCTCTACAGCCTCGTTACGCACCAGATTAATCGTACAGCCACCAAAACCACCACCCATCATACGCGCTCCCAACACACCCGGCACTTGATGCGCAATCTCGACCAGCGTATCCAGTTCCATACAACTTACTTCGTACTCATCGCGCAGGCCAGCGTGACCAGCCCAGAGGATCGGACCAACAGCTTCAATCTTGCCTTCCGCCAATAGTTGCGCAGTTCGCAAGACACGCGCATTTTCAGCAATCACGTAACCGGCTCGCTTCCTAAGCACAGGAGGTAATGTCTGCGCATAACGCGCAAATTGCTCAGGGGTAATATCGCGTAACGCACTTATTGCCCTCCCTTGCACTGAAGTTGGCTCATGCTGTTGAAGCTGTGTACATAGCAGTGCAACCGCCTCTTCACATTGTTGTCGCCGTTCATTATAGGCAGAAGAGGCCAACTCGCGCTGCACGCCAGTATCGATAATGACGAGGGCGAAGTTAGGGTCAGCGAACGGCAGATAGCGATGCTCTAGTGTGCGACAATCCAACAAAACCGCCTTACCGGGTAGACCCAGACATGAAGCGGCTTGATCGAGAATGCCACACTGCACACCAGAGGCAATATGCTCGGCCTGTTGACACAAAGCCGCAATCTGCATAGGCGTAAACGAGGCATTTTGCGCTCCAATCGTTATAGCATCGTGAGAAAATAGCGCACAGGCGTAGCAGGTTGCGACCTCTAGTGCCGCCGACGAACTCATGCCTCAGCCTAACGGAACATCACCACCAACGACGGCCTCGAACCCGCATACCTGCGCACCTGCAC
>DAICZM010000678.1 GCA_027311145.1 Ktedonobacterales bacterium | reverse complement strand
ACGTGAACATGTGCACTCATGCCATCGGCAAAACCCAGATCAAGATGCGCAACATCCTGAATAGCCGGCAAGAGATGTGCGTGGGCTTGCACTTTCACGGTCTCGGGGCGCGTTCCAAACAAATACAGGAGGATGGAGATATCATGGGGAGCCAGGTCCCAGATCACATTGATATCCTGACGGTAGAGGCCAAGATTGACACGTTCTGCTTCTACACAATAAATCTTCCCCAGGTCTCCATTCCGCACCAATTTACGCAGCTCATTCACGCCAGGATTGTATTCAAAAGTATGCCCAACCATGAGTACACGTCCACGCTCTTGTGCCAGAGCCACCAGGGCCTCTGCTTCTTCAACGTTAGCCGTCAGAGGTTTTTCAACCAGCACATGTTTCCCATGTAATAACGCCAGACGCGCAAGTTCATAGTGTGTGCGCACAGGTGTGGCAATAACGACACCATCCACATCTGAGCGAAAAACGGCTTCAATATCAGTAGTACTCTGCAAGCCATTGGGGGGGGTAGGAAGCGATGCCAGGCGCCGGGCATCCAGGTCAGCGACCATCGTCACAGAGACATGCGGCAAACTGTCTAAATTACGCGCAATCTTGGGTCCCCAATAGCCCCAGCCAATTACACCAAAACGTAGCTCTTTCATTATTTCTTTCCCATTGAGATGCCAGATATCTGCGCATTCCGCCAATACGCACAAGCAGCTGATTACATAGGTAGAGATTGACGAACAACATTCTGCTTCACGACATCAATCACGAGTTGTAATTGGGCAGAAGTTAATTCTGGATACATCGGAAGGGATACAATTTTCGAGGCGAGAGCCTCAGTGATTGGTAGCATCCCAGGCGTATAGCCATAGCGGTGACATGCGGGCTGCAAGTGAATTGGCGTGGGATAGTGAATATTCGTGCCAATTCCCTCCTGTTCCAAAGCCTTGCGAAACTGATCGCGCTGCGGAACCTGCACAACATAATAACAATACACCGATGTTGCCCAGGGACGTACCACTGGAACAGCCTCTACGAGATCACGTAGTTGCTCGGTGTATGTCTGTGCATGTGCTTGACGGGCAGCATTCCATTGGTCAAGATAGGGAAGTTTTATTGCCAATACAGCCGCCTGTAATTCATCGAGGCGTGCATTTACACCCATAACCTCGTGATGGTAACGAACACGAGAGCCGTGATCGCGTATCATACGCATCTTCTCAGCCAACTCACTGTTATTAGTTGTGCAGATACCAGCTTCGCCGAAAGCTCCCAGGTTTTTGCTATAGTAGAGGCTAAAACAGCCAATATCACCGAGGCTGCCAACGCGTTGCCCATGATAGGTTGCGCCATGCGCCTGCGATGCATCTTCAATCACATAGAGATGATGGGCATGTGCAAAATCCAGAATAGGTTGCATTTCAGCAGCATGGCCGTAGAGATGTACAGGCAAAATCGCACGAGTATGAGGGGTAACAACCCGCTCCAGTTGCCGCCAATCCATCAGATATGTTTCAGGATCGATATCCACAAAGAGAGGGGTGGCTCCTACCATTGCGATAGCTTCAACGGTAGCGATAAATGTATTAGAGACGGTGATGACTTCATCACCTGGCCCAATCTCACAAGCGCGTAAGGCCAGTGCCAGCGCATCAGTCCCAGAAGAGACGCCAATCCCTTCAGTACACTCACAATAAGCCGCAAAGCTCTGCTCAAAGGCCAACACGCGCGGCCCAAGAAATAGCTGCATGCTATCCAGAACC
>DAICZM010000677.1 GCA_027311145.1 Ktedonobacterales bacterium | reverse complement strand
CAACAATACCAAACTGCGCATGGTTGCAATCATCCGGTCCCGTGTCGTTATCAAAGGTGTAGATCGAGCCATGCCCGATACTGCCAACCGACCGCCAGAAAAGATCACCAAAGTAGACCACCAGGTCGGGCGGAACGCCATTACATTCCTTGTAAATTTCCTGCGGCTTGAACACTGTTGTGCCAATGTTCGCACCCTGCGGATCAACAATGGCCTCAAATTTTGCTTTGAGTTCGGCGCGCAGACTTTCAAACTCACTCGCTTTGACAATGCCCTGTGGCTCACGCCCCTCAACATTTAGGAAAATGCGCGCGTAGTAGCCACCATCGCCCCAGACTTTCGTTTTGCTCCAATCAATCTCGCATTTATCAATTGAGGTGAGCTTGTCGGGGCGGGACTTCAATGTCAGATAGCCCTCACGAATCAGCCACTCATTGACACAGATGCCACCATCCATTTTTTTGGCACCATGATCGGAGACAATAAACACGGTGGTATCATCATCAAGGAGATCGAGAATCTGCCCTATCTCGCCATCGATATAGCGATAATAGTCATGAATGCTGGAGTTGTAGGTCGGATTGACTTCATATTTGTGATGCGTAGGATCATGGTACTTCCAAAGGCCATGATGAATGCGGTCTGTTCCCATTTCCACAAACATGAAGAAGTCCCAATCTTTTTCCGCAATCCATTTCTTAACCAGCTTGAAACGCTTCTCCGTCATGCTATAAATCTGACGCAGCAAATAATCTTTATCATCGGTACGGAAGTTCGGCACATCGACCAGGTATTCCCCAACGGTTGCCTCAATCTCCTGCATCACAGCCGCTGGATAGGTATAGGGACGAGCAGGATTAGTAGTAGAAGGAGAAAGGAAACAACCGACTTGAATACCGTTGACAGGCTTGGGTGGATAAGTCTGGGGCACTCCAACTGTGATAACTTTCTTGCCAGCACGCGATAAAATATCCCACACGCGGTCAACTTTGACTGAATTGCCATTGGCAAGGACCTGTTTATCATAAGAATGATCGCCCCGATTGCGGAAGCCGTAGAAACCTAACGAACCAGGGTCCCGACTAGACATCATCGAACTCCAAGCGGGAACGGTGATGGCGGGAATACAGCTTTCCAGTTTACCCCAAACACCATCGTCCATCACGCGCCTAAAGTTTGGCAACTCATCGCGCCATTGCTCAAACACTAACTCTGGTGCAGCACAATCCAGGCCAATCACCAGCACTCTTTTCCGTTTACTCATGCTCTCTCAATGCCTTTCGTAAGCTCGTTTTCGCCCTATGGATAACACAGAGTTTTTTCTTCCACCATTGTAACATATGTTTCTTTTTTTGACATCCTCTCGGCCAAAATAGGCTATATTTGCCGACTAATAGCAACATCTGTCACATCACAGCCGATACACGCACGACAGCTCATGCGGCTCTTACTCTGTTTTATCGACAACAACAAGCATTTCTAGAGAGACCTGCCTGCTAAAAAATCACCGACACTACCCATCTATAGGGGAGAGTGTCATCTATTTCACAGGCATCGTGTAGCATGTGCCATAGTCAATCTGCACAAATCGGGGGTATAGTATCAATAGTGCTACAAGGTATGAACTGAAAAAGATATACCGCAACACATCTCGGAATCTCGTCTAAGGAGCAAAAACATGAGTGCAAACAAAAAAGTACGAGTCGCAATTATTGGCGTGGGCAACTGTGCCAGTTCACTCGTACAGGGCGTTCACTACTACCG
>DAICZM010000676.1 GCA_027311145.1 Ktedonobacterales bacterium | reverse complement strand
GCAATTCGGAGACCACGCCCAGAATATAGCGCGCCCAACGTGGCAGGCCAGCGCGTTGCTGCTCAAAGGTCTCCGGCAAACCCGTGAGCGAGAGATGCGCATATTCGTTAAAAGCCATCGACCACAGGTGTATCTGCCCATCATCTCGTCCGTGCCCTGCAAAGGCCGCCACGCGATCTATCGCAATTGGTAAGACAAAGCCATCGTTGTAATCGGTATGCTCACCAATCAGGTTGACACGGCCCGCAGCCCATGCTCCTCCTAGCTTTTCATCACGTTGCAAAGGAAAGACGAAGGGAAATATCTCAAGGGCAGACTGTACAGGAGCCGGAAACGCTATCGTCTCTTCCATATGCTCTATTTCTCCGTTACTTGCTGTATCGCGGCACGTAGCTCCTGCACTTTTTGGATGGGTGACGAGTCGTTCGTCCACATACCCCAAACGGATTCAGACGAGGCCGCAAATTTCAGCTTGCCAGGAGCGCGCCCTATCGCCAAAATCTCAACATGGAAGTGAAAACGTTCATCGGCCAACTGGTGCAAGCCCAGCAGGTAGGGCATGGGAGCCATCGCGCCATCGAAGAGGGCATTATAGCCACGAGCCACACGCAACAATATCTCGGCAAGATCGCGCAATTCGTCATCGTGCATACCAGCAAGATCAGCAATATGGCGACGTGGGTAAATATGGGTCTCATAAGGATAGCGCACATAGGGAGGGAGGAACGCTTGCCAGTTGCTATTCGCGCCCACTTCATAGACGCCATCCACATCTAAAACCTCGGCCCGCACACGACAAAAGGGGCAACCACGCCCCGCCTGACTTTCGAGCTGCACCGTCTCCATTTCACGCTCTAGCGTGGGCGGGAGAACCGCGAGGCCAAACGCCTGACCGTGTGGGTGGTGCTGTGTCTGACCAATAGCCTCGCCGCTATTCTCGAAAATCATCACTGCTGGATAGCGTGTAGAGAGGTCTTGATAGAGATCACGCCAGAGATGCGTTACACGTGTCACCTCCTCTATCGTCAATTGCGTAAAAATTCGTTGATGGTCGCGATGATAAATAACCACATAAGCTTCGCCAACTGGCGGCAGCAAGGGAGGAAAATCGTTTGGATGAAGCCAGACCTGCTCATCAGACTTCACACGGCCCTCACTGAGATCTGCACAGAAAGGGCAAGCAGTGGTTCCCTCGCGACGACTCATGCGATGAGGAGCGTTGACAAGATATTGACGCAGCAAAGGATTCCACACGAGCGGCGTTTGTTGTTCCATATACCATCCTACAGAAAATTTATGCGTATCAATTATTGGGGATGCCCTACCTGACTGCCCAACAGGACACAACGGCCTTGCTGGCTCAGTGACCTCAGTAGTGCGCTCTTATCAATGACACCACCCTCGCTATCGGTAGCAAAGAGCCACTCGTCCCAGGTTGTCTTATCGGTAAATATCGCCCAGGCGACAGGAGCAATACCAGCATGAACAGCACGCATGATCGCGCGCGCATGCTCATATCCCGGTTCCAGGTCGTGTATATGGGGTAAACCCACGATAGTCAGTGTATCCAGCGTATGAATGGCACAGACCTGTCCATCGAGCAGCTCACCAACCCACCCAACACGCAACACGTCGCGTTCAGCATGTTGCTCATCGTGCAGTGTTTCCCAGGCGGCAACAACGACACAGCAGTGATGCGGGCTACGACGCAAGAATGTTTCCACTTGCGCTTTGTTCCAACCATGCCAAACAGTAGTGTCATCGC
>DAICZM010000675.1 GCA_027311145.1 Ktedonobacterales bacterium | reverse complement strand
GATAATAGCAGTTATGGTGGGGATATACAAGTGCCATAGGTCATAGCAAATAAGGATGAGATCAAAGAGGTATGAGTATGTACAAGGCGGGTGCGGACTAATCATGCCGGGTTCGCATCTGCCTTGTACATGCGATGTGTTTAGTGTAGCCCATGTGCCTTTTTATAACACAAAGCTGTCTGCAAGTGGGCTACGCGAATTGCCATTCTCGCGTTTGTCGCCATTCAAGTTCACCGTTTGCTGGCTACCGGTGGGACGGCTACTTGAACTATAGCTGCTCTGCGTGAGAGGGGGAGGCAGCGGTGATGGCGTATTCTGCAGGCTCTGCAAGCTTTGTAGAGCTGCCTGGGCCTGAGGTGACATGGGAACGGGGCCGCCCGACTCGGTGGCGAGCTGGATGGTTTTCCCTTCAACAACGACCGCAATACCAATACCACGTCTGAGGTCAGCGAGTTGCCGCCGTAGTTCGCGGTTCTCGGCCTCCAAAGCATCCATTAATTTCTTTTGCTCAAGCAGCATCTGCGCGATGCCTTCAAAACCTGCGCTAGCAGCACGATCCATAGTGGATTCCTCCTGCGTACTTCGTGTACCCAATAACTCTAGAACAAAATCTCCGATCACAACACCACAACTCCTACTTACGTCACGCCCAATAACGACACCACTCGATCCCAGATGGCTGCGGCAACCTCGGTTTTGGGCATAACAGGCAGATCTTCAATAGCACCATCTGCATGGAAGATGAACACCTTGTTGGTATCCACTCCGAAGCCGCTATCTGAACGGCTTACATCATTTGCTATTAACATATCCAACTGCTTGGCAACCAGTTTGGACTGCGCATGCGCAAGGACATCATCGGTTTCAGCGGCAAAGCCCACGCGAATGAGACGTCGCTGGAGCTGTATTCCACCCTCTGGTTGATTGAGTTGCCTGGCAAGCTCGCTCAGAATATCGGGGTTATGCGTCAGATAGAGTGGAAAGCTGATGGCGTTGCTCTCTGCGCTCCCCAATGTTGCTGGTGTACTTGCTAACTCGCCCTGCCCTTTTTTGATTTTATGTGCGGCTGCTTCCAATGGACGAAAATCGGCGACCGCCGCGCTCATGACAAGCACGTCCGCATTGCGAATAGCTTCAGACACGGCAGCGCGCATTTCTAGTGCCGTGATAACCGAGCGCATCTCGACACCATACGGTATCGGGAGTGCGACAGGCCCAGAGATCAACGTTACCTGTGCGCCGCGATCTCGTGCCTCTGTTGCTAGCGCGTAGCCCATTTTGCCCGATGAGCGATTCCCTATATAGCGAACCGGATCAATTGGCTCGTGTGTCCCCCCCGCTGTTACCACCACCCTACGACCCACGAGCTTGCCCGTGCGTCCAAGCAGCATACTGATCGCCCCCAGCAACACTGGTGTTTCTGGTAATCGACCAGGGCCAACTGCTCCTGATGCTAGCCGTCCTATCTCCGGTTCAACAACCATCGCCCCTCGCTCGCGCAACACTGCCAGGTTGGCCTGCGTTGCTGGATGCATGTACATCTCTTTGTACATTGCCGGAGCAAGCAACAGCGGTGCTTTTGTCGCTAATGCGACCGCTGTTAGCATATTATCGGCCACCCCGTGCGCCAGTTTTGCAAGCGTATTGGCGGTCGCTGGCACAATGACCAGGGCCTCCGCAACTTCGGCGAGGGCAATATGCCGTTCCGCCGCCTGTCCCGATGGCTCCCAGAGGTCGCTGTAGACAGGGCGATGACTCATAGTTGAGAACG
>DAICZM010000674.1 GCA_027311145.1 Ktedonobacterales bacterium | reverse complement strand
CGTGCAATATGTGCATGTTCAGGCGAATAAAACGACTCCGGCGGAATGCAAGCTACCCCCACCTGCTCTATCAGGTAACGTGTAAACTCCATTGGCGTTCCAGTAAAGACGGCAGTGTAGTCTGCCATGACAAAATACGTGCCCTGCGGCGCATGATAATGTAGCCCAGCGTGTTCAAGGGCCGTAAGCATGAGATGACGTTTGGTGGCATACAAAGTCTTCAGTTCCTCAAAATATGTGGTTGGCAGATTCAGGGCGTAAGCAACGGCCTCTTGTGCGGGATGGTTAACAGCAAACGTGATAAACTGATGCGCACGCGCTACACCTTCCATTAAAGCGGGAGGCCCATAGACCCAGCCAATCTTCCACCCCGTCGCATTGAAAATTTTGCCCGCGCTTCCAATCGTCACCGTGCGCTCGAACATGCCCGGCAACGTGGCTATAGGAATATGTCGCGCATCATCAAACAGAAGATGCTCGTAAACCTCGTCTGCTATGACCGTCACGTCATGCTCAATGCACAACTCCGCGATCAGCATTAACTCCTCTTGCGACAAGACGCGCCCCGTCGGGTTGTGCGGTGTATTCAGAATCAAGGCACGTGGCTTGCGACTAAAGGCCGCTCGCAGTTCGTCAGGATCAAAGGTCCAGTCGGGTGGATGTAGCGGCACATACACGGGCTGCGCATGAGCCATTACAACATTCGGCTGATACGAGTCGTAATATGGCTCGATAATAATCACCTCGTCACCTGGATCGACCAGGCCCAATACAGCCGCGAAGATCGCTTCGGTCGCACCCGCCGTGACAATCACCCCACGTGCTGGGTCAATCCCCATGCCATAAAAACGGGCCGCATGATCGGCAACGGCCTGGCGCAATGAAACTGTTCCCTGCCCTGGCGCATACTGGTTATAAGAACCCGCCTGCAATGCCTGTACCATCCGCATAATTACCGCGTGCGGCGCATCGAAATCTGGTCGTCCTTGACCCAGGTTAAGAGCCTGATAATGCTGAGCGAGTTGATTGATCTCGGTAAACACCGTCGTGCCAAAGGTCTCCACACGCTTCGCAGGTATCGACATGTCTTTCTTTTCTCCACTCGAAATACTACTATTTGTTTTGCTTTTTCCCCCACCGGTGAGTCCAACCACACCGCAAGAAAGGGAGCCGTGCTATGAGTATATCATCATGTGCTACAATGGCAGAAGGCTCTCCGTATCTAAGGAGAGCCTTCTGCCATTCTTTTTGCAAACAGAGGAGATGTTTATGACCCATCTTGATCTCACATCGGATCAGGTTCTTGCCACCACGCGCTCCGTGCGCAAACGCCTCGATCTCTCGCGACCCGTTGAGCCAGAGCTGTTGCGCGAGTGCCTCGAACTGGCTCTCCAGGCTCCAAGCGGCAGTAATAGCCAACGTTGGCACTTCGTCATTGTCACTGACGCTCAGAAGCGTATTGCTCTAGCAGACCTCTATCGTCGCTCGTTTGCTGCGTATCGCCAGCTATCACCCGCAGGGCGAGCCGCCATTGATGAGACACCTCGCGCACAAACACAAAAGCGCGTAGTCGACTCTGCCGATTATCTTGCCGCTCACCTACACGAGGTTCCCGTTTTTGTAATCCCCTGCATTCAAGGCCGCCTGGATGGACAACCGAGTAGTATGCAAGCTGGCGCGTGGGGCTCTATTTTGCCCGCTACCTGGAGCTTTATGCTGGCGGCCCGCGCTCGCGGTCTCGGCACGGTCTGGACCACCCTGCACCTCGTGTTTGAGCGCGAAGCCGCCGAGGTGCTGGGT
>DAICZM010000673.1 GCA_027311145.1 Ktedonobacterales bacterium | reverse complement strand
ACTCGCAAGAGATGTCGAGTTACTATTACTCGTATACTTATAAAGCGCATAGGTACCACTCTGGCATATCTGGAAGAAGTACAGATTCGAGTTACTACTATTATTGCGGATATCCAATCCTCCACAGTCGCCCTGCGTAATCGTCATCTGCACCTCAAAGGTAAAATTGCTATAGGCACTCTGTTCGTCGCAAATATAATTTTTGCTTGGCGGTTCCTGACTGACCTGATACCCTCCGCTGGCAAACTGGCACTGCCCACCAAAAGATGTGTCCGTATTAGCTGACCATACGGATGTAGATGAATCACTGAGCGTATCCAGCAGTGCCAGCGTTCCTGGCGGCGAATAGGGGTCGGGGTTGGCTGCGACAACTGTGGCAGTGGCCTGCGCCTGGGCCGTCGCATCAATGGCGGCCTGCGCGTCAGCAGTCGCGGTCGCATAGCCATTATTGGTCGCGATATTGTTACTCACTACACTTGCTCCGATGATGCCACCCACAATGACAAGCAACGCAACTGCAACTAACAAGATCGTGCGCACGGACGATGGTTTGGCAAGTGGTGCCGGTGTGGCAGGTAGTGGCAAAGGGGTATACGGATCTCCAGGTGGAGGTGGAGGGATGACATCCACTTTCGGCGGTGGAGCAGCTATAGCAGGAGGCTTAACAGGCCCGGTGTCCTTTTTCGCTGGCTCTTTGTTCATCTTATCATCTAGCTGAGGAATATCTTCGGTTTGCGCGGTACTGATGGTGATGACAAGCGGACCACGTGGGCCTCCATCATAGTAGGGTATACCCAGATTGGGCAGACGCAGCACATCGCCCGCCTGCGCGTTTGGAGGAACCACGATCTTCTCTACTCGATTACTCGGGAGTTTAACGCTACGCGTTGTCCCACTAAACGCCTCGGCCCTGGTGATCGCGATAGTAGAACGCAGGTCAACATAGTTCAGAGCCTGCTGATAGGCGGCTGCGAATGCGGCAATAGAAGGGAAACGCTCTTCTGGCTTTTTCGCCAAGGCGCGCAAGATCACGGCGTCAAGCGAGGGCGAGAGCTGCTTATTGACCGTGCTGGGCGGTTGCGGAGCAATAGTCAGGTGTTGAAACATGACCTGTTCTGGGCGGCCCTGAAAGGGTAAAACGCCGGTCAGCAATTGATAGGCCATGACTGCAAGGGCATATTGATCAGTGGCGGGAACAGCAGAACCGCTCCATTGCTCAGGGGCCATATAGGTATGCGTGCCGCGCACACTATTGCTGGCGGTTGCAGTGCCAGATAAGATTTTGGCAACGCCAAAATCGACCAGAAAAAGATCGGGTGCTGTCGGTCGCTCTGCACGCTCACGCACGAGAAAATTTGAAGGCTTGACATCCTGGTGAACGATGCCGTGTTCATGCGCATGCTGCAAGGCAGAGGCGGCCTGGCTCAGCAAATGTCCGACCTTTTGTGGTGAGAGCAAGGCCGTCGTATTACGTCGCGCCATCCAATCAGTCAGCGATCCCTCTGGTCGGTACGGCATGACCATATAGGTGATCTTACCTTGCGAGAGCGATTGCTCGCCGAAGTCATAAAAGCTGAGAATATGGGAATGATCGAGTTGTGAAACGGCCTTCATCTCGCGCTGAAAGAGGCGTTCGGCTTCCTGGATGGCCTTTTCATCGGGGTATGGCGTTGGTTCGCTACGCACAACTTTGATAGCGACCTGCCGTGCGATGCGCGTATCTTCTGCCAGATAAACCTCGCCCATACCCCCCTGCCCTATCGCGCGAAGAATACGATAATGACCTAATTGCTGCCCTGCTAGTGTCATATATTTCTGCCTTACTATAAAA
>DAICZM010000672.1 GCA_027311145.1 Ktedonobacterales bacterium | reverse complement strand
TTTGGTAGATGGTACAGAGAATCCACTGAACCGGAGAGGCTTGCTCGCAGAGCAGGCCTTTTTGTGTTGTGTTGTGTGACACAGAGGAAGATGAGATGCAGAGAACCTCTCACGCTCATGAGAGGTTCTCATTGACTCTACTACAGGTGACATTTAGCATCCTATCCTAGCTGCGTTTGCGCGAGCGGCGTGGACGCAGTAGTAATGCGCCAATAAGGATACCGATGCCAATCCCAAACACCAATATTTGTTGTTGTTTCTGCTTGGCTATGGCGGTGTGCATCGTATCTTCTTGATAAAGACCAGCGGCATGATAGGCCTCGTCAAGAAGTTGAACGGGATGGACGACTTGCATGTTCATTCCGTGTTCGCGCACGCCCAGGGCGATCTGCATCATGCAGCCGGGATTGCCAGTGGCGATGATATCCGCCTGTGTTGCAGCAATGTTGGTGATTTTGCGTTCCAATAACTGGCCCCCGATTTCCTGGTTGACAATGTTGTAGATGCCCGCGCTCCCACAGCACCAGTCAGCTTCGTTGAGATCGAGCAGTGTCAGGCCAGGGATGGCTTTGAGTAACTGGCGTGGTTGCTGCCTGATCTTCTGTCCATGTGCCAGGTGGCAGGCATCGTGATAGGTTACGGTACGCTTGATGCTGCCCATCTCTTTATTTAGCTCGATACCGCTCAAGAACTCGCTAATATCCTTGATCTTGGCAACAAATTCTTGTGCTCGGCTGGCGTAAACTGGGTCATCACGGAGCAGATGCGCATATTCCTTGAGCGTTGCGCCACATCCCGCAGAGTTGATGATAATGGCATCGCAGTTGTATTGCGCAAAGATGTCAATGTTGTTGCGTGCCAAGGCACGTCCCATATCAGCTTCGCCTGCGTGGATATGGAGTGCGCCGCAACAGCCTTGTTGGGGTGGCGTAACCACTTCGCAGCCATTGGCGGTAAGTACACGGATCGTCGCTTCGTTAATATCGCGGAAGACTTGATCCATAATACAGCCACTGATGAAGCCAACGCGATAACGTTGTTTGCCGCGTGCCGATGTAATTTCAGGGAGTTGTGTTGGGAAAATGTCGCCACTGACCTGATCCATCAACTTTTCTGGGATGCTAAGTTTGCCCTGAAACGGCGTTGGAAGCGTATTAAGTAGCTCGAAGAGGCCGCTTTGATGGACAAGAAATTGTAGTCTGCTCCTTTGATACATTTTCAGTCCACCGAAAACGAGCGAGAGAGCAGTGCGTGATGGTAGCACACGGTCGAAGAAGAAGCGGTGGAGCAAGCGTGGAGCAAGCGTATCGAGCAGGTGTGGCGCATCACTTGTGAGTATGTTGGCGTCTACATCTAGTGCGCTCGCTGCGGTTTCCAGTTGTATCTGCTCGCGAGCTGCTTCGATCAGTTTGCCGTATTGAACACCGGAAGGACAGGCTGTTTCACAGGCCAGACAGCCAAGACAGCAATTCATATGTCCTATAAAATCCTGTGAGACGGATAATCTTCCTTCTGCTACAGACTTTATTTGATAAATACGTCCACGTGGAGAATCCATCTCGACGCCCAGTAGCGCGTAGGTTGGGCAAGCAGGCAAACAGAAACCACAGTGGATACATTGGCTGAGCAGGTCATATGTATGGGTGTGAACCCCTAGTGGTCCCATGCTTGGGGGCGTAAGATGAGAAGCTGGCGCATGGTTTTCTGACATCGAAATATCCTTTAATAGTATGCACGCCTCTTATTTATGCAGGGCGTGGTTGCGCAGCAATGATCGTAACTTCCTGTCGGTTGTGAAAAAGTTGATGTGTGCGTGTATAAGCGTAGCCGCGTTGTAGGATG
>DAICZM010000671.1 GCA_027311145.1 Ktedonobacterales bacterium | reverse complement strand
GGGCAAGCAAATACGATCGCAATTGTTGCGAATGGTGGCAATTTTACCTTGTATGTTAATCGGCAACAGATCGATACTGCAAGTGATAGCGATTATACGCAGGGAACTATTGGTCTGATCGCCTCCACTAACAGTAATGCTACGACGGTCGTTTATCAGAATGCGCGGGTGTGGACATTTTAAGGAAGGAAAAGGGTTGGGCACGGTACATCGCACCCAACCCTTTTCCTAATGCATTGCCTATTTCTGTTTCAAATGGCGGTTAATCAGGCGCGTCACAAAGTGTGGATGCTTCTGTAGGAACGTCTGGGCGGCAGTGGCCTGGCTCTGCGTCAGGTTACCCGCGCTAACCGCTTTATTCAGGTCATTGGTGATAGCGTTTGTGACGATGGTCGTCAACTGGCTGGCCGAGACATGCTGCGCACTCGCAATCTGGCTCAAGCTCTGGCCCTGCTGCAAATCAGTAGTAAGCTGGCTGCTGCTCAGGTTGAGACCCTGTGCGATCTGTGAAAGGATATCAGCACGATATTGCTGTAAGAACTGGTTGCGCACGAAATGCCCCTTGCCAGAATGAGCACGACCTGTGCAAGGCTGATGAGCCTGGATGCGCTGAATCAGCGTATTGGCCTGGCTCTGCGTCAGTTTACCATCCTTGACACGCTGGTTCACGATATCGATGCGCGCCGCTTGGCTGTCCTGTTGCAGTGTGCTGACCGAGACGCCGAGACGTTGCGCTAGGTCTTGCTGATATTGCGTGCAATAAGGATTCGTTGTGCTGGTCGCACTGGCTGTTGCGCTATTCGCGTTTTGTTTGCTATTTGCCGAGGCCATCAATGGGCCAGCGTAGAATGCCCCAAAGAGGATCGCCACAAGCAGTAATGCACTGCCACCAAAGATCATAAAGAACTTCTTTTTATTCATTTCGCATATACTCCTTTTATTATTCTCACATGTATTTTCAGACGGATTTGCAAAGCGCATCATCGCGTACCATGTCATCTTTTGCGGTGACATCTATAGCATAGAAGATAAGCGTAAAATATTGCTCACGCTCTACTCAAGATTTCGTCAAGATAGGCCTGGCATCTAGTATGTTGTAGTATTATGCGGTATAGTTTCAGCAAGATATTCCGTATGAGATGTGTCTCTTGCAGGAGATGTTTCAATGGCGCAGAAAATCCTTGTGATAGAAGATGAAGATGGGATTATTCATCTAATCAACCTGTATCTAAAAGATGCTGGCTATACCGTTGTTATCGCGAAAGATGGCGCAGATGGTCTGGCGATGCACGCTCGTGAGCATCCTGATCTGGTTATTCTCGATGTGATGCTGCCTGCAATCGATGGCTTTGAGGTCTGTCGGCGCATTCGTGCCTGGTCAAAAACACCCATTCTGATGTTGACAGCGCGTATTGCCGAGGATGATCGCATTACTGGACTAGATATTGGAGCGGATGATTATCTAAGCAAGCCATTTAATCCGCGAGAGATGGTCAGTCGCGTGCGCGCAATCCTACGGCGCACGAACAATCAGGTTGTAGAGGCAGCACAGAGAACAGCCTCAGGCCATCTACCGACGCAGGCCGAAATAAAAAACACATCACAGTTGCGCTTCCCTGGCCTCGCAATTGATCTACCAGCGCGCCGCGTTGAGGTGAACGGCAGAGAGGTCGCATTGACACCAACCGAGTTCGATCTGCTGGCTTTGTTAGCCCAATCGCCAGAGCGCGTCTTTACACGCGAAGTGTTAATGAACAAAGTTTGGGGCTATGATTATCTGGGCGATGGTCATACAATTGATGTACATATGAGTGCACTGCGCAAGAAAATTGAGGGCGATTCGGACTTGCGCTACATTAAGAC
>DAICZM010000670.1 GCA_027311145.1 Ktedonobacterales bacterium | reverse complement strand
CACCTACGCCCCTTCACCAACATCCAGGATCAGCAATACCGCACCTACACTGAGCTGATCTAGTTGCCAGACGTAACCATCACCGTCTCCAGTAAAAGTTGTTTACCGAATCTCTCACTCCATACAGACGAATCATCTAGTATTAATCCATGAGTAAGCGCGCCGTTGTGGCCCCACAGTTGTTCAAGCCGTATCAGGAGCGTGAGGTAGTTTTCGCACGAAAGGCTAGGCCAGCGAAGCCTCGATTGCTTGATCTGTTCTGTTGTGCTGCGGAGCTGGTATGGGATACAGCAACGCTGGGTTCGAAATTGTTGGTATAGACATCCATCCACAGCCGCATTACCCATTCTCCTTCGTCCAAGCCGACGCCCTCAAGCTCACTCCGGAGTTCATCGCGTCCTTTGATGCTGTCCATGCCTCTCCGCCGTGTCAGTCATACTCTGACCTCGCCAAAAGAAATGGAAATGGCCATATGTGGCCGCGGCTAATTGAGCCTGTACGAGCCATGTTAGCTAATTCCGGTCTGCCGTATGTTATAGAAAACGTGGACGGAGCCCCTCTCATCAATGCTGTCATCCTCTGCGGTACGATGTTTCCAAAACTTCGAGTACTTCGCCACCGGCTATTCGAGGCAAACTTCGAGATCGTACCACCACCACACAAAAAGCACCCTAGGGTGCATACGTTTGACCGACGTAAATCACACTACGGTAAGACTGATGAATGGAAAGATTTTGTACAGGTAACTGGAGGGGGAAATTGCACCTTAGCTGCGGCACGGGAGGCAATGGGAATCGACTGGATGACTAAGGCTGAAATAAATGAGTCAATTCCGCCTGCTTATACACAACTTATCGGGCAGCAGTTGCTAGAACAAATGTACGGGTCTTTGGAGAGCAAGAGTGCGTAAGCCTGGGTCGAAGCAGCGAATCAGGGAATTTCTCCTTGAACACATCGGTGAAGTGGTCTCATCGACGCAAATAAGCAATTCAGCTGGCGCTGAAGTTAGTGAATGGGCTCGTCGTGTGCGTGAACTGAGGGAAGATGAAGGCTGGAGAATAATCACGCATCACGACAGCATGGATCTCAAACCCGGCCAATACATGTTGAAGGAGTTGCCGCAAGAGAAAAAAGTCACATTCAAGCGGGGCATCTCAACAAAATTACGAGCTGAGGTCCTCGATCGCAATGGCTTCACTTGTCAGATGTGCGGCCTTTGCCCAGGAGAGATTGATCCAGCAACTGGACGTAGGGTCCGTCTTCATATTGGCCACATTGTTGACAAGAACCTTGGTGGCAAAGATGAACTGTCGAATCTCCGAGCGCTTTGTTCAACCTGCAACCAAGGTGCGAAAAATGTAACTGGCGAAAAACCTTCAAGCATATGGTTGCTGTCTCAGGTTCGACGAGCTGGACAAGATGAGCAGCGTGCCGTACTTGCAGCACTGCTCAAGAAGTTTGGACGCGAGAACTAACTATCTAGGGCGCGAAAATGAGTCTAGTTTAACTTGGGTCTTCTAAGTTTTAGCTTTCTATCAACGGCGCTTCCATTATCGAGTGCCATTATCAGATGCGCATCGGCATCAAGATGTAGCGGTACTTCACATCCTCATTGCCATCTTCGGGTCGCATCTGTCCGGCGCTTTGCGCGTCCTTGAACTCCAGGCGCACCTCGCCGGTGTTGCCAATCGCCTTGAGGAAATCGATCAGGTACTGGCTGTTGAAACCAACCACCAACGGATCGTAGTTGTACGGCGTCTCGATGGTGTCTTCCGACTCGCCAGCTTCCGTGGACGAAGACGACAGCTTCAGCTCATTCTGCTCCAGCCGAATCTTGATCGCGCCCGAGCGCTCGTCGGCAAACTGCGCCACACGCTGAATGCAAC
>DAICZM010000066.1:12960-14945 GCA_027311145.1 Ktedonobacterales bacterium | reverse complement strand
AAACGGCGGGCGAGGGAGGAGGTTGAGGGGTAGCTGGTGCGGGTTTGGGAGGGGTGGCGGCGGCTTTGAGGGCAGCGGCGAAAGCTTGCACGCTCTCGTAGCGGTCTTTGTGGTCTTTCGCCAGGGCGCGCAGGATGACGCTTTCGACTCGTTTGTCCAAGGCGGGTACGCGGGCACACAGGGATGGCACGGGTTCGCTGAGATGTTGGAAGGCGATTGCCAGCTCGTCCCCTTCCGTAAAGGGTGGCGTGCCACACAACCACTCATAAGCCATAATCGCCAGGGCATACTGATCGCTGGCTTTCTCTGGTTTGCCACGAAATTGTTCCGCTGGTCGGTAGAGCGGCGTACCAGCCTTGCCAAAGTACGAGTGGTGCGAGGTGCGCCCGGTTGCCGAGAGCGTGGCAATGCCAAAATCGCTCAGCAGCAATTCTCCATGCCGTCCGATCAGCACATTTTCGGGTTTGACATCGCGATGAATGATGTGCTGGTCATGGGCATACTGCAAGGCCGTTGCGATCTCACCACTATAGGCTACGACGGTCTCCAGCGGCAGTTGGGAACCTTTGGGATGGCGATCACGCAGCGAGCCGTTTGGGGCATAGTCCATCACGAGATAGGGCATGCCTTGATACTGCGCAAAATCGAAGAGACGCACGATATGCGAATGCGCTAACGAGGCCACCATCTCGGCCTCTTTTTGAAACAGGGCCTGATCGATAGGAACATAGACGATTTTGATGGCAACCTGATGGGTGGTGAGAGTCTGGTGCTGGCCCAAGTAGACCTCGGCAAAGCCGCCTCTACCCAACTTGCGTATGAGGCGATAGTTGCCCACCAGGCTCCCTGTCAAGTCTCTTTCAATCATTGTGTGTGTATCTTTCTCGTATTGCTCTAGCCTTTGTTATGACCACCAATTGGCTGTGCTGATACGCTTATTGTAGAACAGGTGCTAGTCAGCGTCAAGCATATGGGATGGCATGCACGATCCAGCACGTCAACGTCAGTTTTGTCTTGCGATTGCCCTGGCTCTCTGCTATACTGGCGACACGATGGAACACAACAGATTACACGCGCACACCCAAGCAGCATCACCTCTACGCACAGAACATATGCCGGTAAGCGAGCAGCAACAGGCAACGGCGATTGAAAGCCTGCTTTTTGTCTCAGGGCGTCCGCTGACACGCGTTGAGCTGCGCAAACTGCTAGGCTGCGATGACAGCGATCTGGAACACGCCCTGACGCGCCTGGAACAAGACCTGCAGGTAGCTCAGCGCGGGATACGCCTGCAAACGTTGGGCGAGCAGGTCCAACTGGTCACGGCCCCAGAGAACGCGCACTATGTGGCAGCCCTACTCGGCTTGCCAATGACGGCCAAATTGACGACGGCGGCCCTGGAGACACTAGCTGTCATCGCATATCGCCAACCGATCACACGCAGCCAGATCGAAGCAATGCGCGGCGTCAACAGTGACCGCGCTCTGGCAAGCCTGTTACAGCATGGGCTGGTCGCCGAGGTAGGGCGCGCCCAAACAGTGGGACGCCCGGCCCTCTTCGCTACCACAGCTGAGTTTTTGCAACTCTTCGGTCTCACGCGCCTGGAACAATTGCCGCATGTCGTCCCGCCTTCTAACAGTGCTGGCACACAAGTTGTCACCATCGAACAGAACGAACACGATGGAGAACGGAAAGTATAGTATGACCACTGGAGAGAGCATGCGCCTGGGACGCCACATGCCCACCGGCTCGCGCATGGTTAAAGCTGCTGAGATTGCACACGAACTGGGCTGTGAAACTATCCAGATCTTTGCCAGCAATCCGACGGGCTGGAAACCGCCAGAGCATAGCGTCGAAGAGTGCAGTGCGTTCGCGCAGGCTACGCATCAACGTGGCATTACGCCCATCGTGCTGCACGCTCCCTATCTCATCAACCTCGCCTCGCCCGATGCCCAAATTTGGCAAAAATCCAGCGTGCTGCTCACGCG
>DAICZM010000066.1:0-12950 GCA_027311145.1 Ktedonobacterales bacterium | reverse complement strand
CGTTATGTCGTCTTTCACACGGGTAGCCATCGTGGAGCAGGGCTGGAAGTCGGTATTGCGCGCATCGTACAGGCTCTTGAGCAGATTTTAGCGGAGACGCCTGAGACGGTGATGCCGCTACTCGAAAACGGCGTAGGGGCCGGCCACGCACTCGGCGACCAGTTTGAACACCTTGCCGCGATCATCGAGCAACTGCCCATAGCGTATCAACAGCGCGTCGGGGTTTGCCTGGATACTGCGCACCTGTGGGGAGCGGGCCATGATCTCACAAGCGCTGAGTCCACGCGCCATGTGATTGATTGCTTCGATAGCATCGTGGGAGCCGCACGCCTCGGAGTCCTCCACGTCAACGATACTGCCGTCGCCCTGGGGAGCCATCGCGACGTGCATGCCCGCTTGGGCGAGGGCATCATCAGCGAGGAAGGACTACATACGTTGCTGACTGACCCACGCCTCACCCATGTCGCAGCCCTGCTCGAAACCCCCATTCAGACTGACGAGCAGGGCAAAGAGGACTGGGAACACGACAAACGCCATTTCGCGCGTTTCCAGGCACTCGCCTCCCACTAGTGCATCTGCAATTTGCATAAAAAAACATATGTTAACCGGTGGGGTATTGGCACTATGTCTTATGAATTTTTATGGCTCACACCGATACCTAAGAGAGTCATCAGCAAGATAATGTCATATGTATGTAAAATATTTTTCATTATGCTTAGTACTTGCAAATTATGTCAAATTATCTTATATTATTCTTAGTTCTGTTATTCTTATCGATATTACTAAGGATACATCTATGGAACGTATGTTAACGACAGAAGAGGTCGCAGAGGTCCTGCGCATCGACCCAGTGACGGTCAGGCGGCTAGTTGTACGGGGAGAACTGACAGCGTATCGTATCGCTGGCGAATATCGTTTTACCCCAACGGATATAGATAAATTTGTTGAGAGCCAACGGGTTGTGGCAGACATACGCGCAAAGAACCCATTCGGTGATAAATTCACTGACCGCGCTCGCAAAGTATTGTCACTGGCAAGTGAAGAAGCGCGCCAGTATAACCACATGGGTGTTGATACGGAGCATATACTGCTGGCATTACTCAACGAGGGCGGAGGCATCGCCGCTAAAGTGTTGACGCAGTTACAAGTGCAAGAGCAAGAGATACGCCAGCAGGTCGAAACGCGCCATCCAGCAGGCGAACAGCCGATAAGTGCAGGAATGATCGGAATGACAATGCACGGAAAAACAAGCATTGAGCTGGCTGTTCAGGAAGCTCGTGCTTTGGATCACCACTATATTGGCACGGAACACTTGTTACTGGGCCTGCTACGCGAAGAAGAAGGTCTTGGAGGTCAGATATTGCGCAACACACAAAGTGTAACGCTCGATGCAGTACGTAATCATGTCAAACAACTGCTCGCAACGGAACAAACAGAGCAACAACAGGAACCCTGATCGAGAGCAGGTGCTTGACATCGTAATGGGTATGAGATTAGGGGGTTGAATAATTGAACCCCCTAATCTCACAACGAAACACGGTAGTACTACGCAATCGTCAATGTAATCGTAATCGTCGCCGCGCTACCCGTTGAGGGCGTAATCACCACTGTCGCGCTATACTTGCCCGCCGTCAGCCCGGTAGTGTTAACGTTGAATGTGACGTTAGAGGTCGCGCCAGAGGTATCCGTTCCACTGGGTGGCGTGACTGTCAGCCAGGGAGCCGAAGGTGTACCGACCGACCAGTTGAGACCATCACCGCCAGTATTTGTTACCACAACCGCTTGCGCGGCAGGATTGTTCCCAACCGTTGTCGTGAACGTCAGGTTGGTCGCGCTTAACTGCATGGCTGGTGGTGTGATCGTAATCGTGATCGGGACATTGAATGGACTACCCGCGACAGGCTTGCCCGTGGCGGGATCAAGTGCGCTCACAGTCACATTCAGGGTATAGGTTGAGCCACCCGGCAGGCCAGTCGCATTGACCACAATGTTCACGGTTGCATTTGCTCCAGCAGCCAGATTCGTGCCAGAGCCAGCGGAGAGCGAGACAAATGCAGGTGCGCCAGCGGCCAGGGCCGCAGTCCAGTTCAAAGTGGCCCCTCCACTATTAGAAATAGTTAGTGGCGTTGAGGATGTGCCTGTCGTCGCATTGATCGTCAGCGAGGCGGGAGCAACGGTCAGCGCGGGAGCCGCCCCCACCGTGAGGGTGATGCCAACCGTTTGCGGGCTGCCCGCAATCGCCACGCCGCCACTGGTTGCTGCAAGCGAGAGGGTCGCGGTATAAGTTCCAGCGGTCAGCGAGGTCGCCGTCACGCTGGTGGTGAACGTGGCAGTACTACCGGTGGGTAGCGTTGCCACATTGGGCGTGACCGTCACCCAGCCCGCCCCCGTATTGAGTGTAATAGTTGGAGTTATTGAGATATTACCGGTACAGGAACCCGCCGTTCCAAGTGTAAAGTTCTGCGTTGGCGGATTCGTACCCGTCTCGGCAGAGAAAACCAATTGCGGCGTTGAAGGGGCTTGCAAAGTGCAAGCAGGCTGCGCGTTCAGTGTCACTGGTATGGCCAGTGGTGTCCCAATCGGTAGTTTTGTGATGCTATCCGTCGCGGTGATGGTGATCGTCCCGTTAAATGCTCCGGGATTGAGACCAGTCAGTGTGACGGCAATGCTAGTCGTTGCATTCGTCGCAACAGTCACAGTTCCCGTTGCGGGCGTCGCAGCCAGCCATGTGCCGCCAGTCGGTGTTGTACTAACAGTGGCGGTCCAGTTAAGAGGATTGGCACATGCCCCACTAGCCGCAAGCGTTACTGTCTGAGCAACAGGTGCAGCCAGACCAATCACGCCAGTAAAAGCGAGCGTGGCTGGGGTTACAGTTGCGACACACGCAGCTTGCAGCGTGAACGTTACGGGAATGATCTGCGGGCTACCAATCACCACCTGACCAGCCGCATTTGTTGCCGTGATGGTGATCGTGCCAGTATACGCTCCGGCGACAAGCGTGGCTAATGGCGTCGTGGTCACACTGACTGTTGCCGATTGATTAACAGCCAACAGACCCGTCGCAGGAGTGAATGTCAGCCAGGTGCCACCAAGTGCAGTTGCCGCTGTGGCCTGCCATGTCAGAGGGCTATTTCCCGTGTTGGTTATGGTTATAGCCTGCGCGAGCGGAGCGGCTTGCCCAATAGCACCCACAAATGCCAGATTAGCGGGCGTGGTGACGATTTGTGTCGTAGTCACTTTGATTGCTTGCTGTACCGTCAAAGTGACAGGCAGTGTCTGCGTGCCGGTCGCCGAGCTAAAGGTCAGTGCGCCATTGTACGTACCTGCACCCAGGCCAGCGATATTGGCTTTCACAGAGGGAGTCGAGGGCGCACTGCCGTTGGCCGCACTGATCGAGAGCCAGCTTGCGTTACTGCTCGCACTCCACTGAATGGATGAAGAACAGCTCTGTGAGAGACCAATAGTGATAGTCTTGGCAGGTGGCGATGCTTGTTGTGCCACGCCTGTGAATGAGAGGTTAGCAGGGGCAATCTGCATGGCGCACTGCGGCAAAATGGTTACACTAACATAGATATTTTGCGGGCTACCTTGCACAGGGTTGTTCCCCTGCCCATTGAGTGTAATCACATCATTGTATGTGCCGGGCAGTAGCAAGTTGATATTGATGCTCACAGCGATATCCTGGCTAGCATTGCTGACCAGTGTGCCAGACTGTGGAGTAAACAAGAGCCAGTTTGTATTGTTGCTCGCACTCCACTGAAGTGGCTGTACGCCCGGATTACTGACAGTAAAGCTCTGCGCAGGTGGCGCATTACCACCATCAGTAGCGGTGAAATTGAGCACAACTGGCGTTACCTCCAGGATAGCTTCATGGCTGGGCTGAAGCGGTGTAACGCGCATTGCAAGGGGAATGATGCTATTGCCTGCATTTGATAAGAGCATGATATTGGTATGATAATCGCCCGCTTTCAGATTTGAACGATCTGCGGCGACAGTGATTTGTGCGCGTTGGCCGCTAGAGAAAGTACCTTTAGTTGGCGTAAGTTGAAGCCAGGATTGCGTAACGCTTGCTTGCCAGGAGATCTGCCCGCCGCCAACATTGGTCAAAGTGACCACCTGTGTGCTATTTGTCACCTGATCGCCAGAACCGAGATTGATGCTGGTTGGCACAATTTGCAAATGGGCAGGGCGCAGAGAGACACCTTTACCCGTCACAGTGATGGGGAATTGTGCAATCTTATGTTTGAAAGCATCTTCCGCATTGATTACATGCGGACCGGCTCCCCAATCGGGCGTCACGACAACAGTATCAGCAAAGTTTCCCTGCGCATCAGTAGTAATCAGCGAGAGGCCACCCGTATCGAGCAGAGCAATAGCGGTATCGCGTGTTAGACCGATGTGTCCATGTGGGCTAAAATTGAGGCCGCGCAGGGTCATCGTTGCGCCAATCGCCAGCGTAGCAGGCATGACCTGAAGACTCATCTCATGGCTATTGGGGGTATGCAATAGACCACGTGCGAGCGTGACAAGCACGCCAAAAACACCACCCAAAACCAGCATAATTATCACCAGGGCACTTACCCAGAAGAAAATATTGGGCGATGCGCGCTTGCGTGTACGTGTGAGGGGAAGTAATGGTGATATTGACGAGCGTGCGGGGAAAGACAGCGGCTCGACGAGCAGGCGTGGATTGCTAGATTCCACATCTTTATGCCATGTTACCTGTTGACGTTCGGTCAAAAACGCCCCCGTCATGCCACTTTCGCTCGACTCATCCTCGCTCGGAAAGGTCGAGAAAGTTTGTGAAATAGGGGTGGGTGTAGGAGCGATCAAGCGGCGTGTACGTGTGCTACCATTGATCGTTGCAGGGCGACGTGTGCGCATGCCTGCCTGCGTTGCCCCACCGGTCAATTCGCCAAGTGGGTAGAAATGCGGAACTTTGAGTGCGGTCGGGCGCGTGCCGCTATATTTGTCCGGTGAATGCGCTGGATCGCTTTTTCTATTTACTGTTGTTTTTTGTGTATCAGACGCACTAACGCGCTCCTCTGAAGAGAGAACCGTTCCACAGAGTGCGCAGTAGTTAGCTTCCCCCTGTTGCGCCGCATGACACATTGGACAGGATAACTCTTCCATGAGCGGCTTCCCCCATTGCCTCAACGATCAGTCAACTATTGCGAATAATCAGCCCAAAAATTTTATTTCATACAAGCACTATACGAAAGAAATTGAAGGCTGTCAATATTTGGCGTTACATTGCATGGTTCTGAGTAGAGTATGCGTTAATCAGCAAGGAGATGGTCAATAGCCTGCAAAAAATCATCCAGGTCGATTGGTTTCAACATACCCACAATCGAGCGTTGCTCCAGTTCTTGCCGTGGCAAGCGCGCGCTAATCATAATAGCTGGAACATGTTCCAGGCCATTGGTCGCATGAATCTTATCGTATAATTCAATGCCGTTCAAATGGGGCAGTTGATAGTCCAGAATCAACAAATTTGGCTTAATACCACGAATGGTTTTGAGTGCTTCCATACTATCTTCTACTAAAATTGCCAGATACGACGTTTCCTGCGAGATCGCCTGCATAAAAACCTCGCCAATGTTCACGTCGTCCTCTACCAACAAAATCGTTTTTAGCGCAGGTTGCTCTGCCTTCTCAGACTTTTGCTCTTGCGGCATTACTCTTCTCCGCTAGATATTACAATCATGCCATAGACAAACTCACCGGCATAGCGAACGGTGTCCCGGTAAGCCACCCATTACAAGAAGAAATCTCTAAAACCCATTATCTCATCTATTTCCCTCTATAGTTCTTCAAACTGCTCCGTGGCCCTTCGATCTTGCCGTTTTGAAACTACCGCCATGCAGTTTTGTAGCGTACCCCTTGTTGTTTGGCGTAGTTGCCCAATTTCATCGTCCTACTGTATTAGAGTATACAATGATTATCAAGAATACGCTATAGTTGCTGCCGGGCTATTTACATATTGAAAGCCATCGCAGCGCAGAGGTTAAAAGGTCAGGTTCCCCCTCGGCTGACTAGAGCGGATAATAGTCGTGCATGATATGCAGAATATCCTCAATCGTAAAAGGTTTGGGCATCGTCGCGTCTACTGAGAGCGAGCGCGCCTCTCTCAAACGGTTGAGTGCAGTCATCAAGACAATCGTGTGCTGCTGGCGTTGTGCTGGGTGGGCATCAAGGTACTGACAGAAGGCGTAACCATCCATAATCGGCATCATGAGATCGAGAAAAATGAGATAGCGTTCTGGCAAATTGAGGTACGCGAGTGCATCATAGCCGTTACGGGCGGTTTCGATGTGATACCCCTCAGGCTCTAGCAAGTCCACCATCATATCACGAATGAGTGGATCGTCATCAATCACCAAAATAGCCGTAGCGATGCGATTATGCTTCATTGCCAGCCTCTTCGTACTCTAAAGTTTCTGTAGCCTGTGGAGGGGCCGGAATGCGTGGGAGATAGAAACTAAATGTCGAGCCTTCGCCCGGCAAGCTCTGCTCCAACCAGAGCCGTCCGTTCATTGCCTCAACATAGCGACGAGAGATATAAAGGCCCAAACCAGAACCTCGTACAGGCGTCGTTAACGAACGCGGTGCGCGCACAAACTTCTCAAAAATGCGTTCCTGGTCGTCCGGCAAAACGCCTTCACCTTGGTCGTGGATGCGCACCACGACCACCTCCTCATGACCATGTGCAATCAACACCTCATGATCGACCAGGGCCTTTGGCTGGAGCTGTGCCACGTGTGCCAGCGGTAAGCAACTTGCCGTCATCTGGATCAAGCTCTGCGGTGGTGAATATTTTGTGGCATTAACCAACAGGTTCGAGATCACCTGACGCAAACGGGTCCCGTCACCCAAAACCCACAGATCATCTGCGATCTCCATGGCAAACGTCTGATCGACATTCACCTGAAGCATCGTCACAACCATCTCGGCAATAGACTTGACATTGAAAGCGGCGATTTGTAGCTCCAGCTTCTTATCAACCGCTCCCACACGGGTTGCCTCGGTCATACTCTGGACCAAATCGGTCAATTGTTGAGTCGCGCTAACAATCTTGGTCGCATAGCGCAAGACCTGTTGCGGCGTCACACGCCCATTTTCACTTTGCCGTTTTAATTGAGTAGAGTAACCGCTAATAGCCGTGAGAGGTGTACGCAATTCATGTGAGGCCGTGACAAGGAATTCATCTTTAAGCTGGCTCATATGCTCTAGTTCCGTGTATGCCTCTTCGCGCTGCTCGAAGAGTTGGGCCGTATGGATAGCATTCGCGGCTTGCGCACAGATCGCCAAAAGCGTTCCCACCGCACGTGGATGAAAAATGCGGGTATCGCGTGGCGTATGGACCGCTACCATGCCCATTAACTTCCCATTATAAGAGACGGGTATCACTAATATCTGCTGCATATCCGTTTCGAGCAAGAAAATAGCACCGCCCTCTGGACTCTGGGCGGCCAACTCTTCCAGCTCTTCTCGCTTCAGGTAGAAAAAGCCCTCATGCGCCATGGTTTCCAGAGCCGTGCCCTTGAACTGAATGCGTATCTGTTCGATCAGTTCGTTATGCTCGTTTTCACGACTGGGCAAAACCGGTTCCACCGCATTGACCAGATCATCCAGGCTAACACTTGTGCCCGGCGTAGCATAAATTGCTTTAGCAACCAGTTCCCGATTATCGGGCGTAAGCTGAAAAAAGACACACATTTCTGCATTAACCAGCACCGCAACCGCCTTGACTAATTTATACAATAATTCATTCAAGTCAATTGTTGAGCTAATTGATTGCAACGAACTGTTCATCGCCGCTAGCTGTTCCTCACGGTATTTCGCTTCTTGTAGGCTTCTATGGTCTCGGTTATAGAGTTTCTCGTTCTCAATACTGACGGTGATGATCTGGATCATCGTCTCCAAGACCTGAATTTCTTCCAATTGGTACGCATCAAAATGTTTACTAGCAAGACAGAGCGAGCCGGTGACGCGACTAAACATTTTCATCGGTAAAAAAAGAAAAGATTCGCATTGACTCTGATCGCCCCAAGCTCCATAGAGCAGTTCTCGATACCGCTCACGTTGTTGTGGCTCATGCACCGGTGAAAATTGGAGACGTTTCTTCTCTTGCTGTGCCAGTTGCCACCAGCCGGGGCGTTCCTCTGGCGTCATAATGCGCGGATTCTCCGTGATATCTTGGATCCGCTCCCCATTAATCACACACAAAATATCATAGATTTTTTCCGTATCGCGGTCATAGAGCGTGAGCAGCATCGCCGACACGTCAACGATGCGCGTCGTAAAATCATAGACCCGCTGTACCAAGTCAGCCAGAGCCACACTGGTAGGAAAAACCATACTTATCTGCTGAAGGAGTTGGAGATAGGTATTTGTGCGCTGTCTTGCCTGGCGTTGTCGCTCGTTTTGCAGATGAAGAGCGATGCGTTCCACATAGATCAAGGCATCCCTGCGCTGTCGATCAGTAAAATCTGCTCCCAGGGTAGACGAAAACTGATATAGCACAACAATACCTAATATAGTAGAAGGATGATAATTACTATGCACCTCTTCGCTCAATAGAGACTCACGAATTGGCACAACCAGATAGGATGTTGGGATGACATCTAAAGAAGGAAGGGGTATATCGCGATGAAATTCATCCAGATAATATTCATGCTTCATGACATAGGCATCGTCACGCTGCCAGGCATAGCCAATCAGGTCGTGTTCCCTGGCATACAGCATGCCAACAGCGAAAAGCGGGAATTGCTGAGAATCCACCTCTTCCACTTCAAACTCTTTCGCCTGGGGAGCCGACGATGAGGGAAGGTTACGCATACGCCCTAGATTAGAGTTGGGAGGCGGAGTGAGCGGCGTGTTCTCATCGTTGAACAAATGCACTGTCATACGTCGGCCCGACCCTTTGCCCCCACTGTTGCCACGTGTGCGCAAATGGAGTGCGACACGCATCTGCTTCTTGCCCTCATCCAGAAGGGCAAAACACCCTCCCTGGGCCGAAAATTGCCCCATCATCTGCTTCAAGAGATGTTTGAGCAAGGCCATTGGATACATCTCTTGTGGATTTGGCTCAAATTCTCTCCAGGTCGAGGTGGACATACGTTACAACTGCCTTTCAACGTGACCTTTTTTGTATCAGTATACCACAGATTATCACCTTCAACATTTGACAAGTGTCCTCTCTCAGGGCTATTATTGCATTATATACGATTCTATGCTTATCCACACATGCATCTGTGAGGAGTTATTCCATGTCAGAGACCACAGCCAATGGTACTGTGTTTCATACACATCGTTTGAGTAATGGCCTACAAATCGTAGCCCAACCCATGCCCGACTTCGAGTCAGTCGCCGTCTCTTACTACGTTCGCACCGGCTCACGGGATGAGCAAGACCCACGCATCGCGGGCGTCTCACACTTCTTAGAGCATATGATGTTCAAAGGCACACAGACGCTTGACTGGCAGCAGATCACACTCGAGTTTAACAAAATTGGGGCCGAACTGAATGCCTTCACTTCGCACGAATCAACTGTCTACTATGCCCGCGTGCTGGGTGAATATCTAGACCGCGCCCTCGCACTGCTCAGCGATATGATGTATCCCCGTCTGGCCGAGAGCGATTTTGAGATGGAAAAAGAAGTCATCGTCAACGAGATCGCCCGCTCCGAAGATCAACCATACAATACTGCCTATCGCCGCCTGATGCAAAGCTATTTCGGTACTCATGCCCTCGGCCATGATGTGCTGGGCACGCCGGAAAGCATTCGCGCTATGAAGATTGAGCAGATGCGCGACTACTGGCAACGCCGCTATGCGGCAAACAATCTCATCCTCTCCGTCGCGGGCAACTTCGATTGGGACCACTTCATTACGCTAGCCGAACAACATTGTAGCAACTGGCGCGTCGGCGAGAGTGGACGCGATGTCTCGCATTATGAGCCGTCTCATGCCATTAACAACATCATGGTCGATAAGAAGCTCAAGCAGCAGATTATGCTGATTGCCATGCCCGCCGTCGATGTGAAAGACCCTGACTACTATGCGGCCATCCTGGGCGGCAGTATCCTGGGCGATAGCGATGGTTCACGCCTCTATTGGAACATCTATCAAAAAGGACTGGCAGAATCCGCAAGTGCCGGCCTATGGGCGATGGATGGCACAGGCATCATGCTCATGGAAGCCAACTCGACGCCCGAAGAAGCTCCGCGTGTGTTGAAATTATTGCGCGCCGAACTCGATAGCCTGCTAGAAGATGGCGTCTTTGAGGACGAGTTACAGCGTGCTAAAGATAAGCTCATCAGCGGCATGGTCCTGAGTAGCGAGTCTACCTTTGCACGCATGCGTTCCCTCTCCAGCGATTGGGTCACCGAGGGCCGTTTGTTAACCATCGAGGAGGAGGTTGAGCGCGTTGAGAAGGTGACAACGACAGACGTGATGCGCGCCTTACAGCGTTTTCCTTTGCGCGAGAAACAGGTCCTGACCTCGCTTGGCCCCCTGAGTGAAGCCGAGTTGCTGGCCTAAATCGGTTTACCTCTTTATACGGATACATAAGGAGTTTTTTGCTTGTATGGCTACCACAAAGGCATTGCCACATTGGGATATGACACCGATTTACCCAAGTTTGGAGTCACCCCAATTTGCTCAGGCATTCTCTTCGCTACTCACTGCGCTGAGTGAACTTGTCGCGCTCTTCGATATCTGTGCCATTCGCTCTGAGCCGCACGTCACACCTTCTGACGAGCCGACCGAGATAAGCACCACGACGCCGCCACCGTTGCCATTGCTTCCAACCTTTGAAACGGTTCTTACACGCTATAATAGCGTACTAGACACCGCTCGTACCGTTGGCGCATACATTTCCTGTTTTGTCACCACTGATTCACGCGACACCCTGGCACAGGCAAAAATGAGCGAATTGCAACAGGCGCAAATACGACTCTCACAGTTGGGAATCCGCTTTGTGGCTTGGATTGGCTCGTTGGACATCGAAACCCTGATCGCACAATCGCCTTTGGCGCAGGAACATGCTCATATGCTCCGACAAGCAAAGGTGCAGGCCACCCATCTGATGTCGCCAGATGAAGAAGCCCTTGCCGCCGAATTACATGTCATAGGTGGCTCAGCATGGACCAAACTGCATGGCACGCTCACCTCTCAATTACTCGTTACCCTCGAAACCCTTGAGGGCACGCAAACCTTTCCAATGAGCGTGGCACGCAATCTCGCCTTTGACCCAGACCGTGCCCTCCGCCGCCGTGCATACGAGGCCGAACTCATCGGTTGGCATCAAAGTGCGGTTCCTCTCGCAGCCGCCCTCAATAGCATCAAAGGTGAGGTCAACACGATCACACGCCGTCAGAGGTGGGACTCGCCACTCGATGCCTCATTGTTCTCAAACAGCATTGACCGCCAGACGCTTGCAGTCATGATGAGCGTAGCCCGCGCATCTTTCCCCCATTTTCGCCGCTATTTGCGCGCCAAAGCCCATATGCTCGGCCTGGAACGTCTCGCATGGTATGACCTGTTCTCTCCACTAGGAAACGATGAATTTGTCTGGGAATTTGATGAGGCCGCCCAGTTTATTGTCGAACAGTTTCACACCTACTCCCCTCGCCTCGCCAATTTCGCCGCCCGTGCATTCCGCGAACACTGGATCGATGCCGAACCTCGCCCAGGTAAACGCGATGGTGCCTATTGTATCTCTCTGCGCGACGATGTCTCACGTGTCTTTGCCAACTATAAACCAACCTTCCCGGGCGTTAGCACGCTAGCCCACGAACTTGGACATGCCTATCACAACTTGAACCTCTCTACACGTACCGCTCTGCAAAAACGCTTGCCCATGACATTAGCCGAAACTGCCAGTACCTTCTGCGAAACGATTATTCGTCAAGCTGCGTTGCGCTATGCCAGCCAACGCGAGCAGATGAGCATCCTTGAAGCTTCACTGCAAGGCTCATGCCAGATTGTCGTCGATATTAGTAGCCGTTTCCTCTTCGAACTACGCGTCTTTGAACGACGACAACAGCGCGAACTCTCTATTGAAGAGCTGAACGAAATCATGCTTGAAGCGCAAAACGAGACTTACGGGGATGCTTTAGACCCACAGGCCTTGCACCCCTACATGTGGGCCATGAAGCCACACTACTATAGTGCAGACCGCTCCTTCTATAATTATCCCTATATGTTTGGCCTACTCTTCGGGCTTGGCCTTTATGCGCGTTATCGACAAGACCCCGAAAGTTTCAAGCGTGGCTATGATGATCTGCTCACCTCAACAGGCCTCGCTGATGCCGCCACACTGGCGGCGCGCTTCGGCATCGACCTGCATGCCGAGAGTTTCTGGCAAGCCAGCCTCGATCTCATTGGCACAGATATTGATCTCTTTGAAGCACTCAGCCGTTCATGAACAAGGCATAAAATTGTTCATCGTGCGTCATCTTGTATGTGATACTATGAGATGGCAGCACAGCATGTACACATCAGCATTCTGTTGAAAACCATTACGGTGAGGAGCTATGAAACAAACATGACGACAACACCCAATATAGAGCTTATTCCAAAACGTATTTTGTTTGGCAATCCCGAAAAGGCCAACCCACAAATTGCCCCCGACGGGAGACATATCGCCTATCTGGCTCCCGTCAATGGCGTTCTCAACGTCTGGGTCGGCACGGTCGATAGCGCAAACTATCAGCCAGTGACCAGTGATGCGGAGCGCGGCATTCGCTTCTACTTCTGGGCAGCCGATGCAACGCATATCATGTACATTCAGGATGTTGGCGGCAACGAAAACTTCCGCCTCTACGCCACCAACATCGAGACCAAAGAGACCCGCGACCTCACCCCCTTTGAGAACGTGCAAGTCCAGATCATTGATCGTGACAAGCATTTCCCCAACGAATTGATTATTGGTCTGAACAAAGA
>DAICZM010000669.1 GCA_027311145.1 Ktedonobacterales bacterium | reverse complement strand
CACCAAACAGGCTCATGATCCCATGTTCTTTGGCCTCGCGCTCGCCTTTGCCAAACTGCATGGCGCGCTCTAGCGATGCCAGCAGCACATGTCGCCTCCCGGCGGCAAACGAGTCCATTGCTCCCACTTTAATCAGTGTCTCCATTGCCCCTTTGCCAACATATTTGGAATCGACGCGTGTGCAGAAGTCGGCCAGCGACTTGAAGGGGCCACCCCCCTTGCGTGCGCGCAAGATTTCGGCAATTGGGCCGTCGCCAATTCCCTTGATAGCGACGAGACCAAAGCGTACGCCCTTTGTTTCGACCGTAAAGCCGCTCCCACTCTTGTTGACATCTGGGCCATAGATGTCCACGTTCATCCGTTTGCATTCGGCAATTGCGCTGGCAATCTTCTTGGCATCCGCCGCCTCAGTCGTCATCGTGGCCGCCATAAACTCTGCGGTATAGTTGGCTTTGAGATAGGCTGTGTAAAAGGCAACGACAGCATAACTGGCGGCGTGCGCTTTGTTGAAACCATAACCGCCAAAGGGAAGAATGAGCGTAAAGAGTTGCTCGGCGACCTCTTGTTTTACGCCATTGCTGACACAACCTTTGATGAAGTCATCTTTATAGCCTTCGACCTCGTGCATGATCTTCTTACTGAGGGCTTTACGGAACTTGTTGACCTTGCCCCAGGAGAAGCCGGCCAGGTGGACCGCGATCAGCAACACCTGGTCCTGGTAGACGATAATGCCATAGGACTCTTCGAGCCATTGCTGCAAGCGTGGGTCCAGGTAGGTGACCTTCTTGCGTCCGTGCTTGGCATCAATGAAATCGGGGATGCTATCCATTGGCCCTGGGCGATAGAGCGCAACCATGGCGGTGACATCTTCGATACAGGTAGGCTTGAGCTGTTTGATATATTCGCGCATCTTGGCTCCCTCAAGCTGGAAGATGCCCGTTGTTTCGCCGAGGGTCAGCAGATCGAAAGCCTTTTGTCGTCGCGCATTCTGCTCATCTTCTCCTGGCACAGGGTCAAGCGGAATTTTCTCCAGGACGACCTCTTCGCCACGAGCCTCTCTGATAAACTTAACGGCGTTATCGAGAATCGTCAAGTTGGAGAGGCCCAGGAAGTCGAACTTAATCAGGCCCAGTTCTTCCAGATGAGCCTGCTCATATTGTGTGACGCGGCCCTGGCTAGGGTCTTTGGGGTCTCGCAATTGCAATGGTACAAAGTGATCGATGGCCTCATTGGCAATCAATACGCCTGCTGCATGGACGCCAGTGGTGCGTATCGAGCCTTCGAGCTTGAGGGCCTGCTCGATGACCGCACGGGCCTGCTCGTCTTTATAGAGATCGCCTAACTCCTTGACGGCATCAAGTGAGCCTTGCAGTCGCACATTGGGGCCGGTGGGAATTAGGCGTGTGATGCGATCTCCTATCTCTTGACGCCCCATTGTGCGTGCAACATCTTTAATGGCTGCTTTGGCCGCCATGGTGTTAAAGGTGACCATCTGCGAAACACAGTCGTGCCCGTATTTCTTGGCGACATAGTCGATGACCTCTTCACGGCGGTCATCTGGAAAATCCATGTCAATATCAGGCATGTCAGAACGTTCTGGGTTAAGGAAACGTTCAAAGAGCAATTGGTAGCGCAAGGGGTCGACGTTGGTAATGCCGAGGGAATAGGCCACTAGGCTGCCAGCGGCGGAGCCTCTCGCGGAGCAGCGAATGCCACGTGAACGGGCATAATTGACAAAATCCCACTCGATCAAGAAATAGTTGACGAAACCTTTTTGTGCGATGATGCTAAATTCATAATCAAGCTGGCGTTGCATACCCTCGCTGAGTGCGCCAAATCGCTCCTTGAGGCCGTCTAAACAGAGCGCATAGAGATATTCATCTGGCGTTGTGTAGGTA
>DAICZM010000668.1 GCA_027311145.1 Ktedonobacterales bacterium | reverse complement strand
GCTGGTGGCTGTGCCAACGAATCAACCCGGCGTTGCCGATCAGAGGGTGTAAGCCGCAAAACACGCTCAATCGTCTCATTTAATGCCGATGGCTTAAATGGCTTAGTGACATATTCATCTGCCCCTGAAAGCAAACCTGTCATGAAATCTTCCTCACGTGTCATCGCACTCAGAATAATCAGTGGGGTCTGAGCAGTACGCTGGTCTCCCCTCAGACAACGCACAAGCTGATATCCATCCATACGTGGCATCTTCACATCAATAATCACACAATCAGGACGGTCTGCATAGACACGTTCTAACCCTTGCACACCATCATAGGCCACAATGACATGATACTTTCCTTGCAAGTTTACTGCGTACTTGATAAGCTCCACAATAGTCGGATTATCATCGATAACCAACACTGTCTTCATTCTCATCTCGTTACTCATGGGCCACCTCTCACAACAGGCCTCACAGGGAATGGTTACAGCTCGTCCAAAAATGGCGTTGCATCTATTGTATTGTAACACACTGCTGCGTGGCTGCCAACTCATCAGACTTATAGCAGGTTCTCTGTTCCGTCGGCATGCTTCTATGCCTGCCTATCTTCATCGGATCACCATCCTATTTCTTAACCTCACCCTCCCATCAACTACTCACCAACACCGCCTCATGAAACACCATATGATACAATACAAAGACAATGCTCGCTCATATCTCAAAAAATGGAGAGATACAATGCTTGATCGCTACTCACGGCAAACACTGTTTGCACCAATTGGGAAAGAGGGGCAAGAACGCCTGCGCAACTCGTCAGTCACTATTATTGGCTGCGGCGCACTCGGTACCGTGCTTGCCAACAACCTCTGCCGTGCCGGCATTGGCAAACTCGTCATTGCTGATCGTGACTATATTGAATACAACAATCTCCAACGCCAGATATTATTCGATGAAGACGATATTGCGCGCCATCTCCCCAAAGCTATTGCCGCGGCTAACAAATTACGCCAGATCAATAGTGATGTCCAGATTGAGGCTCTGGTCGAAGATATTCATGCCGATGGCATCGAAACACTCGTACAGACAACTGACCTCGTCTTAGATGCAACCGATAATTTTGAGACACGCTATCTGCTCAACGACGTTTGCGTTAAATTACAACGTCCCTGGATTTATAGCGGCGTCATCGCTTCCTATGGCGTCACGATGAACATTCTCCCAGCCGATACGCCCTGCCTGCGCTGCGTCTTCCCCGCTATGCCCTTACCCGGCACAACACCAACCTGTGACACCGCCGGTGTGCTAAATGGCATTGTGGGTGCTATTAGCGGCATCGCCTCCACCGAAGCACTCAAGATACTCCTACATAGCCCGCAGGTGAGCCGCGCCATGTTGTGGATGGACCTGTGGGAAAATACCTATGATCGCCTCGAGCTACCACGCCAACCTGATTGCCCCGCCTGTGGACAGCACCATTTTGAATTCCTCGATACCCTCACAGGCCCCCATGCCACCAGCCTCTGTGGTCGCAACGCCGTTCAAGTACGCGGCAATGCCGGCAGACATGCCCTCACCCTCGATTTTCCCACACTGGCCACACGCCTACAAGCTGTCGGCAATGTGCAGTATAACCAGTTTTTACTCCGTTTTAGCGTGGATAGCTACGACATCACCCTGTTCCCCGATGGACGCGCCATTATCAAAGGAACCGCCGATGAACAACTCGCTCGCTCGCTCTATGCACGCTATATCGGCATGTGACCACAAAACGGCATGTTGCGAGAGTCACCGAGACTTGTTATAATAAGCCTGGCTTTTCTCAGCCCTGGTGCATGAGCGTTGGAAGGGTAAACGCAGAAGGCCGCCAAATCCTCCCCACCTATCGCTCTACTCAACTAAAAACATTGCTGTAAGGGAGA
>DAICZM010000667.1 GCA_027311145.1 Ktedonobacterales bacterium | reverse complement strand
TGTTGTGTCGCAAGATGCTCTTTGAGGATAGGTTGCTGGCGATAAAATTGGCTGCTATGCATGCTGATGAGCGTAATTTGTGAGTGAGGCTAACGAATAGAGAAAAGAATTTGCTATAATATGTATGTTGTTTATGTATTTTTTAGGTAGCATCGGGGCTACTCAATATAAATAATAAACAAACGCTATTTGTTTTGGTAGGGTAGGTGTGTTGCAATCAATCCCATAAGGTAATCCTTGCAGTGCTGTTACTATGGTGTAACGCACGATGGGTATGAGCTATGAAGGAGAAAACCATATGAGCATGATGATGGGCGAAAAAGCCCTAGAAGAGTATGGGCTGTTCAATTTAGGAACTGTCCATTGGAATCTTTCCCCTGCAGTATTGACTGAACATGCACTGGCACGCAAAGAGGGCTTGCTGGCGTCAAATGGAGCATTTACGGCAACAACGGGTCCTCATACCGGGCGGTCACCAAGAGATAAGTTTATTGTGGCAAACGAGGAGTACGCGACAAAAATCTGGTGGGGTACGAATAACCATCCGATGCCGCGTGAAATGTTTGAAGTGGTACGCCGTAGCCTTGCCGATTATCTTCAGGGACGCGATGTGTATGTGCTGGATGCGGCGGCAGGAGCAGATCCCCAGTATCGTATGCCCATTCAGATTGTCACCGAGCTCGCGTGGCATAACTTGTTTGCTCGTCAGCTTTTTTTGCGTGCCAACGAGAGTGATCGCATCAGCAACAATCCTGGCTTTACCATTATCTGTGTGCCGAATTTCCAAACGAATCCTCGCATCCATGGAACACGTACCGATATGGCAATTCTCATTGACTTTGAGGAGCGTCTGGCTCTAATCGCTGGAACACATTATGCGGGCGAGATGAAGAAATCAATTTTCACGGTTCTAAATTTTATTCTTCCTTCACAAGGTGTGTTGCCCATGCATTGTTCGGCCAATATCGGTGATGGCGGCGATGTCGCGCTCTTCTTCGGTCTCTCTGGCACCGGAAAAACCAGCCTCTCAGCTGATCCCACCCGTCATCTGATTGGCGATGACGAGCATGGTTGGGGCGAAAACGGCGTTTTCAATTTCGAGGGTGGTTGCTATGCAAAATGTATTCATCTCTCGCAGAAATACGAGCCGCAAATCTGGAATGCAGTCAAGTTTGGCGCGATTTGTGAGAACGTGGTCTTAGACCCCAATACGCGTGTGCCCGATTACGACGATGAATCGTTGACGGAAAATACGCGCGCCGCCTATCCCGTCGATTTCATTGACAATGTGGTCGAGTCTGGCATGGGAGGGCAGCCGCAGGCGATTATCTTCCTCTCAGCAGATTCTTTTGGCGTGCTACCACCGATCTCGCGCCTTTCAACCGAGCAGGCCATGTACTACTTTCTGTCCGGCTATACCAGCAAACTGGCGGGAACCGAGGCGGGTGTGACGACGCCCGAGGCTACCTTTAGCTCCTGCTTTGGTGCGGCTTTCCTGCCGTTGCAACCTACTGAGTACGCAAATCTGTTGCGTGATCGCATCGAGCGGCACAATGTTCGCTGCTATCTGATCAATACCGGTTGGACGGGTGGCCCGTATGGCGTGGGGCATCGCATTAATATCAACTCCACCCGTGCGATGGTGAGCGCGGCGATCAGCGGAGAAATCGACAATGCCGAACTAGTCGCGGACCCTACCTTTGGCTTGCAGATTCCTTCTACCTGCCCCGGCGTTCCCAGCGAAGTGCTGATGCCACGCAACACGTGGAGCGACAAGGATGCCTATGATCGCCAGGCTGCCAACCTCGCGCAACGCTTTAAGAAGAACTTTACGCAGTTCTTGCTGGTGGAGGATGCCGTGCGCTACGCTGGCCCACGCTAAGCAAATGTGTCTTTTTGAAAGAA
>DAICZM010000666.1 GCA_027311145.1 Ktedonobacterales bacterium | reverse complement strand
ACACGATAGTTGGTGACAACAGGTTGATCTGGACGCTGATATTAACGTTTTTCAACGTTTTTGGTGCAGCTTTATATTACACTACGCAATACAGAAAAAGATATTAAAGCTTGTTTAGAGATTTTGAATAAATAGCAGTGTTCTTAAATACATGTCGGGACCGATTATAAACTTTAACAAATTAGTTTGGTAATAGGCGTAGGGACCGATTTATCGCGTCCGCCGCTTGTGCATCAACGATGTTCGTTCCCCTCTGGCACACAAGGTAATGCAGGGCTGATATGCTGCTCGGGCACGACGGGCGTGATGAATCACGCCCCTACGGTTTTTGTGTACATTTCAGGCAGAGATGCACACAAGCAATGTTGTTCAATGACACGTTGCTAGCTTACACGAATTTCATCGTGGTGAAGCGGGCGCGCAGGGCGTTCACCTGCTGCTTGACGTTCTTACCACGAATGGCATCGTGCATTAGCTGAGCCAGTTCGCCCATCGCACGCTCATCCATGCCGAAACGGGTCATTTCAGAGACGCCGATGCGCAGGCCAGAGGGATGACGCGGGTCAGCATCACCTGGGAGCATGTTGTAGTTCACGATGATATCGTTCTCTTCCAGGCGTTTCGCTACCTCAACACCTGCTCCCCATTGCGCGACGTTGACCGCAATCATGTGGCTCTTTGTGTAGCCAAACTCACGCGCCTCGACAGGCGTCCCCAGTTCGTCAAGGCTCTGCCCAAGGGACTGCGCGTTGCGCACAATCTGCGCGGCGTATTCGCGCCCATACTGCTTCATCTCACGTACAGCAACAAGCAAAGCAGGAAGCGTGTTCAGGTGATGGTTGCTGGAGGAGCCAGGGAAGACACCACGATCAGCGGCAGGCCAATATTTCTTCTCGGCTTCCGCGTCCATATTGCCCAGGATGACGCCGCGCTGCGGACCAGGGAAGGTCTTATGCGTGCTGCCCGTCATCCAGGTCGCACCCTCGTGCAGCGGGTCCTGGAATTGCCCACCAGCGACCAGGCCCAAGACGTGCGCTCCGTCGTAGAGCAGCGGAATGTTTTTCGTTTTGCAGAAGGCCGCCACTTCTGCAACAGGCTCTGGGAAGAGGAACAGGCTTTTGCCCATCACCACCAGTTGCGGCGCAACCTGATCGATAACCTCAATCGTCTTCTGCGCATCGACATGATAGTGGTCAGGCGTCAGCGGTAAATAGTGCAGGTTCACGGAATTGGCCGCGCCAAGTTTCAATGATTGACCGCGATTCTGGATACGCCGCCCAAAGACACCAACAGGGCCGTGACTGATATGCCCACCTGCGTCGGTCGAATTGGCCACAATCGTATCGCCGCCGCGCAAAAAGCCTAACGCGATAGCCGTATTAGCAGCATTGCCGCTAATTGGGCGCACATCCGCCTGTTGCACATTGAACAGTTCTATAATTTCATCGTGGGCCATGCGCTCGATTTCATCAATATAGCGCGTGCCCTGATAATAGCGGTTGACCTGCCCATCACGGTTTGGGTGTCCCTCAGCATATCTACCCATAAAATCTGAGTTCTGGACACGGCGCACAGCCTCGCTCGGCGTATTCTCGCTGGCAATCAGATTGATTGTCTGCGTCTGTCGCCACCGATTTTGTTCTGCCAAAATACGCTCTATATCACTGATATCTACAGTCATCTCATCTCTCCCTTGCGATAGAATCGCCCTACTAAAATACGTGGTTATGCCTCACAGTATAGCAGGAGAGAGGATTTTTGGATAGCTCATCCTTGTAGTGCTCTGTCAAACGTGATTGCACACCGTTTTGTGTAAGGAAATAAGGATAAGTGCATAGGGAGGTCTTTGGGCCGTCATCACGGTGGGGCAACAGACGGGCAACCACAAGGGTCCCCACCACACATCC
>DAICZM010000665.1 GCA_027311145.1 Ktedonobacterales bacterium | reverse complement strand
CACCAATGGAGGCATGAATTGACTATGCAAGAAGAGGCACCGACAACACAGAACACGCCTCCTGCAGCCTATCATACCAGACTGTGGTGGATGGAAATCGTACGTGGTGCCCTCACCATCATCTTCGCTCTCCTCGTTCCGTTTACCATTCAGTTCTTACTCTCTGTGCTGGGGGTCTACCTGATCATCGATGGGACCCTGGATATTCTTCAGGTTGCCACGGGGAGACGGGAAACGCAACGCAAATTCATCAACTATCTCGTCGGCGTCGTGAGTATCGTGCTTGGGCTGATCAGCTTTATGGTCCCCAGAGCGACCCTCTTCTTGATCGCCGTGTTGATTTCGCTCCGCATTCTCTTGAGTGCCGTCAGGGTGATTCTGGATGCCCGACGTTCCCGGCAGAAATACGAGGGTTTGAGCTGGCTGTATGGCATCCTCTTACTGCTCTTTGGCTTGGCTCTCCTGAGCAATGCTCTGGGGGCGGATCTCATCCATATTGAACCCACTTCCCTGATCCTCCTTGTGCTCTTTATGTGCAGCTATGCCCTGATTGATGGCATCTATCTGCTGGTGAGAGGTCTCCTTCTTCTCTTTGCACCGTCTCTGTTCACCGCAGCGAAATTAGCGGCTCCACAAAGCCCGGCTGACATACCTGCTCACCTCCCTGCAACGACGCGACGCGCGCTCGTCTTCGTCCGGCATCCCGGAGCAAGCGGCCTGGGCCATATCAGCTGGGCTTTCGAGTGGAAGAATGGCTGGTTTAACGCGGGCTCGGTCGAGAACGAAAAGCGGAAATCCTTTGCGAATCCCCAAGAGATGGGCTTCTGGACAGCGCATACCCTTGATCCGATCGCAGCGATGCAGAAGCAGGTTCTGACGTACGATGAATATAAGGTGTTGTATGTCACAGAGCCCCGGCCCAAAGATGCCTGGAAGACGGTGATCTGGGAGAGCCGACAGCCCTATTTGGTGGTGCGTCACAATTGTAATGATGTGGCGTACGACATCCTGAGAGCGTATGGCGCAAGTGAACTCCCCGATCCCGTGGAGGGGCTTGTCCCCAATGACTGGTACGATTCCTTGCCAGGCCCCAGCTACGTCATCAAGGAAAATCCAACGGTTCCAGTACACCTACACCAAATGTCAAAGCACGACCTGGCGACAACAGAGATCCTGCTCACGATTCCAGAGCATATTCAAGGGGCCACCCCTCCCTGGCGCGTGAAGGGATGGCGCGCCTGGCAAGAATTGAATGATACCTTGGACAAGATGGTCAAAGATGTACGTCAGCTTTTCGTTTCGGTCGGCAGGCGCATGAAAAGGCAGTGATGACTTCCCACGGCTACAAGATCCCTGTCAAGCGGCTGAGTAGCCTATCCTTAACATCATTCTGAAACATCACAAGGAGCAACATGATGATCAAAAAGTATCCTAGTTCGACGATGCGTTTTGGGACGTTCTACCTGCGTCATGTAACACCAAAAAGCAACAACGATGATGAACAGTATTTACGAGCTACTATCGCTAATACACGCCTGAAGACTGAGTATTTAATTCCCGATAAACTAAAGTCATGGTACCATACTTCGCAATCTGAAGTAGAGGGTATGCAGATGTATCACCTCGAACGAAAAGATAGTTCTCCTTCGGAGCATGTCTACTACATTCACGGAGGCGCTTATGTTAACAACCTCGTCTCAGCACACTGGAAAATACTCGATCGAGTACTCAAGAAATCCAATGTAAGCCTCACGGTGCCAGTGTATCCACTGGCCCCCGAAGCCCAAGTCGATGAAGTTCAGACAAAAGTATTTGCTGGCTATGAACAACTAGCAAACAAGGTAGGCGCAGAGCATACCACTGTCATGGGTGACTCAGCAGGTGGCGGACTTGCAATTGCGCTCGCTCAGTGGCTA
>DAICZM010000664.1 GCA_027311145.1 Ktedonobacterales bacterium | reverse complement strand
CAGTATACCCCGTCCTTGCATTACATATAGCTCTTATTTCGCAGTCTATCCGAACCTTTTTTAAGCATTGCAGCTATCTCGGAGATACATTTCATGCTATACCTCTCTTTACTTGACAAGAGTGTACCATATATGGTACATTTTACTTATGAATGATGCGCTGAAAATTCTACCTGCCAGGTTTTTTAAAACAGTTTCTGGTACTGAACCTGTGAGGGAATGGCTAAAAGGCCTGGATAAAGACGATAGTCGAATTATCGGTGGAGATATCAGAACTGTAGAGTACGGTTGGCCTATTGGTATGCCTGTTTGCCGTGCCATAAAAGGATATCGAGACCTTTGGGAGGTACGTAGTAATATCTCTGGTGGGAGAATTGCGCGTGTCATTTTTCATATTAGCGGTGGTGAAATGATTTTGCTGCATGGATTCATTAAAAAGACTCAGCAAACTCCACAGCTGGATTTAGAGTTAGCCGATAAGCGCAGAAGGGAGTACGAAAGTCATGTCAGAAAATCCTAATAGAGGTTCCTCTTTTGAAGACTTTCTGAAAGAAGAGGGCATCCTTGAGACAGCTACTGCTACCGCCGTAAAAAAAGTCCTGGCCTGGCAGATTGGAGAGGCAATGCGTACTCAACGTCTTACAAAATCAGCAATGGCTGCTCGTATGCAAACGAGTAGATCACAGCTGGAAAGGCTTCTGGATCCAAACAAGACAGGAGTATCACTAGAAACTATGCAACGCGCGGCCGCCGTCGTGGGTAAAGAGTTGCGGATTGAATTAGTTTGATTAGAAAAGCAAAGGCCGACAGAAAACCTGAGGAGTTACGGCTTCTTGACCATTGCATGTGGCTGATTTACAATACGCCTGTATTTGCACGTATTCAATGAAAGAGGTTCTGCATGAAGTTTGGTCTTGATATTCCCAATGGTTGGAAGATGAGTCTCGTGGACATCAAGGATCCAGTTGAAGCTTATGAGGCGATGACAAGCATGGTCACCACTGGTGATGAACTTGGTTACGACTCAGCGTGGGTTGTCGATCACTTTCATACCGTCCCTACCCCAACACAGGAAATCACGTTTGAGAGCATGATGATGCTGGCTGCCCTGGCCCGTGATACAAAAAGAATTCGCATCGGGCAGATTGTGCTTTGTAATGGCTATCGCAATCCGGCACTGCTGGCGAAGATGGCAAGTACACTCGATGTTTTAAGTCATGGTCGCTTAAACTTCGGCATCGGTGCTGGCTGGTATGAACATGAGTACAGAGCGTATGGCTATCCCTATCCCGACGCCCCTGAACGCTTGCGTATGCTGCGTGAAGCACTACAAGTGATCCATGCCATGTGGTCGCAGGAAGAGGCTGTCTTTGAAGGCAAATATTATCAGGTTCGTGGCGCAATCAATCAGCCAAAGGGTGTACAGAAACCACATATTCCCATTTTGATCGGTGGCGGCGGTGAGAAAGTTACCTTAAAGCTGGTTGCTCAGTATGGCGACGCCTGTAACGTGGGTGGTGATCTAAAGACCCTGCAACACAAGCTTGAGGTGCTGAAAGGGCATTGTGACAGCATCGGACGCAACTTCTCAGACATCCATGTCACCACCGGTACATACTGTTCTATCGCAGATACCGATGAGGAGGCACTGGCACTGGTACCAGAAGTTCGGAGAAGTGGCCTCACTGATATATCTCTGGTTGGCAGTCCCGCGACGATCCGTGAGCGGATTGCGACCCTGGAAGCTTACGGCGTTCATGAGCTGATCATCGACTTCCCCTTTCCAAGTGTGAAAAATCTAGAGCCGCTGCGCCGCTTCGCCAAAGAGTTTATCGTATAAGGTATCCATTCCGCTTTTTCTCCCTTTTCGTGTCATACATACAAGATGAGAAGCGTTCACTGCTACAAAACCATGTAGCAGTGAACGC
>DAICZM010000663.1 GCA_027311145.1 Ktedonobacterales bacterium | reverse complement strand
GCCGTGGCCAAGACCAAGGATGCCATTATCCATCGGCCGTGCCAGAGGAAGGTGAACACGCGTGGTGTGGGAGCGCGGACGCGATGAATCGGTCCCTACGTGCCTTTCATGCATTTCGGGAGACGGGCATGACACCCACAAGGGGTGTCACTACAGAATGTGAACGGTTTCTTCTACAAAATCTACCAGGGTCTCCATATCGGCCAGGGCGCGGGCGGCGATGGCATTTGCGCCTTGTGGCACGGCGGCCAGAGCGGCACGCGCATTTGCGCACTCACGAGCCAGAAACTCGCGGCAGTAGGTTCTCGTCTGTGTACGCTCGAAAATTGCCAGAATTTCTTCTACCTGCTTTGCGGTAAGGGGCGCCTCTTGCTGATACAACAGGGACAGACAGTGCTGATCGTTGGGTAACGCATGTTCCAACGCATGGAGTATGGGCAGGCTCTTTTTGCGGCGATAGATATCCCCGGCTGGCGTCTTGCCAAGCTCGGCAGTACTGGCCCAGACACCGAGTATGTCGTCGCGCACTTGAAAGGCGATCCCAATAGCCCAGCCAAAACTGCGCAATCGCTCAATCGTGACGCGCTCACGTGTGCCTAGCATCGCCCCCATCTCGGTGGCACAACTCATCAAGGCAGCAGTTTTGCGGCTAATCATGTCAACATAGGCTGAGACGGCAATGCTCTGTTGCTGCTCGAAGCTCATATCGAGATGCTGGCCTTCCGCCAGGATGAGACAGGCCCGATCAAGGGTTGCGCCAAGACGGGCAGCAATAGCACCCTCGACACCCGCCTCTAGCACGCCCCACAGCGTCAGGCGTGACAGTGCGAACATGCCGTCGCCCGTGTTGATCGCCTGCGGAATGCCCCACACGCTCCAGAGCGTCGAGCGGTGACGGCGTTCCGTGTCATGGTCTTCAATATCGTCGTGGATCAGGGTGAAGTTGTGGGTCAGTTCGACGGCAGCGGCGGCTGGTAGGGCGCGGGCAAGGTAATGCGTGTCATTGCCGTTAGAGGGGGTTTGTTCCCAAGCTCCAGCAACTTCGTAGGCCAGCAGGAGCAGCGTGGGGCGCATCAACTTGCCTGGGTTGCTGCGGATTGGCGCAAAGTGCTTATCGAGCCAGCCGAGATGATACTGCATCTGCCCGTAAAAATCGTGTGGCTCGCCTGCCTGCGCGACCTGCTCTTGCGCGTGGATCGCTTGACGTAATGCGGCGTAATTACATCCTGGTGACGCAGGAGCGTCGATTGCATGCTTGACGACAGTGCCATAGTTTCGTTTACGTCGAGGAAGCAAGCACACTGCTCTCTCTGCAAGACTGCTTCCTCGTTACCTTTCTCTTCGTGCTACGGATGGAAGTAAAAAAAGATCACCGCCGCCACTGTGCCAACTGTGGCGATCATCCGGCCCAGCCCTTTTAGGCCGCCAACATGTTGTAATGGCGAGCAGAGATCACAGTAACGTACCGTATATTGATAACGATGACCACGCAACCCTTCGCGGGTAATTGTGAACTCATCCTTCTTATGGTGCGTGTGCAATTCATTACACACATAGCGTCCACATCCCTGACACGTGAACGCATCGACAACATGCGATGTCTTAGAAAGCGACCACTGATCGGGATAGACCTGTGTGCCACAGACGTAGCAGACCTGGTTTTGTGCCATTTTCATTTGATTTTCTGCACAGGGCGAGTGCTGTTGCTTAGGAAAATGGTCCTGGCATAGTCCCTTGCGGCACTCTGGGCAACGTCCAAGTGCCTCTTCGCTGCATTCGCTACACCGACGTGCATTCGACACAGACGAGAAATGTCTTTGGGTATCAGTTATGCCATTGACTGGTTCATCGTTCATTCGTGCTTCCCATCTTCATCGTCCTCGCGGGGAAAATATGTGTTTACGCTAGTTTATAGGAGAACTACGGCTAAGTATAGCATGCTACGTTGCAGTGAAGCAACCAAAGC
>DAICZM010000662.1 GCA_027311145.1 Ktedonobacterales bacterium | reverse complement strand
CTGTATGCTATCTGTCAAGGTTTCCAAAGATCAAAATAGCCGTAGCTCGTGTATATATTGTATATTTTACCCGTATTGCCCTGTATAAAATAGCTACGTAGGTGTGACGACAAGGAAAAATCTGTAGTATAACCAGAGCAGGGAACTGTTTCTGCAAGGGATTAGCCGGGGAGATGTTTAGTTGTACGCAGTGTCTCCAGCAGTTGCGCGAAGCCAACACGCTCGGCGATCACCTGTACACGCCGGAAACCTTCGCCGTAGATGGGATCAGGGTTGCGCGCAATTCGTCCAACATGGTAACGAGCTTCGTCACCTGCTAACATGCCATAGTAGCGGAAGGCCAGTAGTTCACAAAAGCCCTCTTCCGCCCAGGGCGACAAATTTTTTATACCGTACACAGTGAGCCAAGCATGACCTAACTCATGGGCCACGACACCACGAAAGAGGGTCAAAGGCAGACCATGCAAGACAGCAATCGTGTCTACCGTACTGCTCACCAGTTGTCCATCCTCGCTGTACATGGAACTCACGGTCACACCAAGCGCATGCGGTTCAAAGCGGGAGCGCAAATAGTGCGTAAGGCGTGCATAATCGCATAGTTCGAGCGTGATACGCACATTGCCATAGCGCAAGCCTTGCTCTCCCACCCACTGCTTGACTTGCTGAAAAATCGGCTGGGCTTCCTGAATGGTCTCAATCGCACTACGACGACAGACAGGGCAACGCACATTCTCATGGTGCGCGTCCTGAGCGCGTTGCTGCGGCGTCACCAAGCGTCCACAATAGGCACACATGGGATACTGTTTCTGATGCTCTCGACAATATTTCGCACCCCACTGATCGATCAGAAATTCACCAAGCAATGGCTTTCCACAGAGGGCACAACGCGGAGCGGCATACTGTGCAAAACAGGCGGCGTGATATGGTTGACCGTGCGCATCAACATTGAGATGATTGTCCCTGATTGGCTGCTTACAGCCTGCACAGACAAAATGTTCGGGATGCCAGATCGCATTTAACGCTGTCACATAGCTACCCATGATAGGTTGTCCACAGCCTTTGCAGATCAGTCCGGCCAGCATGTTTTCGTTCTCTTGCTCAGACTAAAAATTCATACCCTAAAGAGGTGCCTACAGCCAGTTTTTGGGATCATACATAAAAGAAGGCTGTAGGCCGCAATGATGAGAGAACAATGCAGAAAAGCTACAACTTTTCATCCTGGATGGCCCAGCGCCAGAACTCCAGCCCTGCCGCCAGGATTGCACCTGTAAATTGATCGACAAACTCTTGATGAATGCCCTTCTCCATATCGATTTGCGCTTCCAGCACAATGTTGCCTTCGCCTTCAGCGTCTTTCATCGATAAGTAGGCTTTGGGCCAGCGTTTCTCACGATTCCACTTATTACATGATAGCAATGTCTGTCCCCAATTGCGTCTGGGAATGGCATAATCGGCAATCACCTGAATCTCAAAAATCTCGCTATTCTTTCCTCCTAACGAGAACAGAAACACGAGATCGCAAGAGAGATTCTTTCCACGCCCAAAACGCACCACAAAATCGTTATCCTCATCTCTAAGGAACTTGAGATCAAAGGAACGTAACGCCTTCTCGATCATGCTTCGATCAAATGCACGTACAACTGGCATATGACATCTCCTTCCCAAGCTATAACGCTCTCAACAGCGGACTATCCGCTTTTCACCAAACTATTACTACCCAATAAGACGTATCCCAAGCACGGCTTTTTTACAAAACAATTCTGTCCATGTAGTGCGAGAAGCGAGTTGCATAGAAATACAAAGAGTTCTGTTCCCCCAATTTTCTATACTCTTCATAAAATAGTATGCCACTTCCATAACACTTTGTCAATTTTCTATCAAACAAAAAAGCAGTGATCGTCATGTATTTCATAGTTCCATCAACACTTTTTCTTATCTTTTTTCTAAATAATACTAGAATTACAGGATGCAC
>DAICZM010000661.1 GCA_027311145.1 Ktedonobacterales bacterium | reverse complement strand
GAGTACGAGGGCGCGATAAATCACGCCCCTACTTCTGGAAAAAGCTCAGGTCGCTGCGGTCGATGGTGCGCACGAGGACGGAGCGGTCGAGATATTTGTTGCCGCGCTCACACGATGTTTCGGGAATGAACATGCAGGCATGGCAGGCCGCGCTCGCGCCGCAGTTCGCTGATTGTCTTGCTGTCGATAATGCGGAAGTCCAGGCCGAACTTGTCGCGCATCTGGTCATGCCACTGCACCTGCAAGGCTGCCGGGCAGATAATCAGGATGCGGCGCGCGGTAGCGAATCATCAATTCCTGAGCCACCAGCCCTGCCTCGATAGTTTTGCCCAGACCCACGTCGTCGGCGATCAGCAGATTGACACGCGGCATCTGAATGGCGCGTACATCGGCACTGGAGGCCGCGCCCCAGCGCACGGCGTTGAGAAAAGTATCGAGGCGTTGCGGCGTATCGAAGCCGATGGGCGCTGGTAGCGGCGTCTTTTCGATGGGCGTGGCCCCCGGCTCAATCTCCCAGATGACCTGAATTTCTTCGCCCAGGGCATCATCTTCGACGGACGACAGCGTGACCAGATGATGACGTGGGAGCGCGACGGGAGCGACTGGCCGTGCATCCGACGTGAGTGTACTTTCAGTGATCTCAAGGACGACGTAGCGGCGGCGGCGCACATCGACCAGTTGTCCCGGCTCTGGCAGGGAAAGCATAACCAGCAGAGGCCTCCTCTCACAACCATAAATCATCAATTAATGCTGACCCCTAGTATACACCGCCAGTACAGGTAATGCTAGATGGAAAAACAAAGGAACGTTTATAGCCTTATCTGCTGAGTTTTTATTGTCTCAACGGATAAGGCTATGAATTCTATCTGGTATTGAGCGTCATTACTACATGTGTTACGCGGTTTCCCACCACAACGAGACATCTGTATCTGAGAAGCGGGCTGGAAGTCGCTTCTGGGCTGGTATAAGAGCTTTTTCTTCGACTGGTTTCCCATCCAATACCAGAACCGCTAAATCTGCGCGTCCTGCTCTCGTCAGGTACTCACTGTAAACGCGCTGAATATTTCTATCGGATGGACTGTGTTTATAGGCTTCGAACCACAAGCGTCCGGCTGCATCATCGTAGTCATATTGGTAGAGCAAGATTGCGTAATTGTGTTGGATATCGGGGAGATCATTCTGTGCTTCCTCACAGGAGGGGTGATCAGGTAAGAAACGATCAAGCAAGAAACGATAGATATCCATAGCTTCCGCCTCGTCCTTGCTTTCTGAAGATGCGGCCAGCGCGTCGGCTAACCTACGCATCGCCACATATTTAATGGTATCATCACTTGCGTGCTCGTAATAAGATTTTGCGGTCTTCCGTGCATTATCGAAGTCCGTGACTTCTTTCATCAAAGATATCAAGGTACTGAACTGCTGGCGACTGGTAGGTTCTTTGAGAAAGGCGGATGTTCGCTCTTCTAACTCTTGGTTTACCACATCCATTTGTTCTGTCTTACCAGTCAGTCTGGCCAGGCGGATTCTCAGCAACAGCCTGTTTTCTGGACGATGTTGTACATGAATGCCTTCTTTCAGCTTGTTCAATAGTTGCTCTGCCATATCATAGTGATCTTGCAAGCGGGCATTAATGATAAAATCAACGTAATTTTGCATATTGTTGGAATGTTCAGGGTCAAGTTCCAATGCCAGCTTGTACAATCTGTCAGCCAACTTGATCTCACCAACTTGTTCAGCGTAGATGGCCATATTGCCAACTCTTGGGGCATAGCTTGCATCGAAAAATTCTCTATGTTGGTCGATGAGTTCCAGGGTCTGTGATGTAAAACTCTTGATCTTTTCGCGATTGCCCCTTGCTGCCTGCGCATAAATGGAGAGTCGTGTAAGCTGGCGATCTGGACTTTCCTCTTCTTCGGAAACTTTGCGTGCTTTATCATCTTTATTAATATCATGTTCCTTATCATCTTTATTAATA
>DAICZM010000660.1 GCA_027311145.1 Ktedonobacterales bacterium | reverse complement strand
GCAGAGGCGACAGGACATCCGGACGCGATCATCGGCGGCGTGGTGCCGACCGACGCCATCGCCGACACGGAGCGACTGCTCGACGAGCAGATGAAGTCGCCGCGGTTCCGCGGCGTCCGCCCGATGGGTGGCGGCATGGGGGCGCGTCCACACCTCGACGGACTTTCTGGCGTCCATACACATATGAGCAACACGCTCAACACGCCGATCGAGGCCCTGGAATACGCCTATCCTATGCGTATCACGCGCTACCAACTGCGCGATGGCTCTGGCGGGCATGGGCTGGCGCGTGGGGGTGATGGTCTGGTGCGCGAAATTACCTTCACAGTGCCAACTGAGGTCACCTTGCTAACAGAACGGCGTCAGCGACATCCCTATGGTTTGCAAGGCGGCGAAGCGGGCCAATGTGGCGAGAATCGCCTCCAGCACGATGGCCAGGAGACGGTGCTTCCAGGTAAAGTCCACTTGCGCGCCCTGCCCGGTGACCGCCTGACGCTTGCCTCTCCCGGCGGCGGCGGTTGGGGCCAGCCGCCAGAGAGCAGCAAGTGACATCTGTGTTCATTCAAGCAAGCGCGCCTGGACGTGTGTGCAGTCCTTGCCAGAGCGCGAATGTGGAAAGGCCGATTGCCACAACCATCATCAGGTCAGCAATGACCCAGTTGATTATATCATTGCCGTTCAGGGTTGCAGGGACGTAGCTGAGGAATAGCGCACCTTCGACCAGCGAGGCAAACAGGGCGACGGCCATTGCCACAATGACAACTGTTGCCGAGAGCAAGGCGAAACGGAGCAGATGCGCGCTGATCTCACTTCGAATGACGGCGCGCCAGATGCTGATTGCTCCTATCACCAGAGCTAGCAAGAACACGATGAAGAAAATGCCACCATTGGGGTCAATATACTTCCACCAGGTGGGTACGAACAGGATAATCGCAACAATCGCTACAAACAGTATCAGCAGCAGGGCCGTTATGCCAAACCAGAGTAAGGCATTCCGTCGTCTCGTTCGCCATGTATCGCGCACGACGGTGAATAACAACGGCGCACCGCCGACTAATAGCACGAGCAAGGCTATCTGCCCCGCGATCTTAATCACGCGATAAGTGACATCGATCTCTGGATGTTGGCGCACAAGTGGCAGCCAGAGGGAGAGCGGATCGTTCAGGCGGAAAAAATTGAGCCATGCCAGACCAAAAAGAATGAAGGAGACAAAGATGATCAGCGTGGAGCGGCGTTGTGTACGTAGCATTGCCTTGTTCCTTTCACTACTAGCAATCCCATCTGCCAGTGCTAAGCGGTTGCGCGTAGAGAGAGCATAGAGTTGCGTGATATGCTCAGTGATTATACCGGTCAAGAGGTCGCCAAACATAGGCAACCAGAGCAATAGTACACCGGGAATACCGCGTCGTTGGAGCGCGTCAATGCAACATTGGCGAAACACTTGGAGCATCGACTCACCATATTCCTCGGAAAATGCTCTTGGTCCTATGCGCAATAACCAGCGATACATGCGCATAGAAAGGGCGAGAATGCGTGCATGGGTTAGTGATAATGGCACTAGTGTGCGTGTCATGATGTGGCTCCTTCCGACGTAGCTCGCGCTGGCAATCCGCCAAAGAGCGTTTTACTGCGTGCGACGTGAAGAGCCTGTGACAGCCGTTCTATTTCAGCAAGCGCGACCTGCCGTCCAAAAGGTGTGAGACGGTAATAGCGTCTGCGCTCGTCATCCAATGTAGGGTCGGGGCGCTCTTCCGTTTCAGCAATCAGGCCGTCGCTCAGCATATGCTTGATGGAGCGATAGAGCGTTGTAGGGCCGATGCGCATTTTGCCTTGTGTCTGCGTTGCGATTTCTTGCATGATGCTGTAACCGTGGCGTTCTCCGTCTGCTAGAGCCAGCAAGATGTGAAACACAGCGGGCGTCAATGGCAGCAATGCGTCTGGTTTGCGTATTTCTGGTGACATGCCTTTGTCCGTTCTC
>DAICZM010000065.1 GCA_027311145.1 Ktedonobacterales bacterium | reverse complement strand
TAGTTTAATGTATTAGATACTTAGACCTCATCAACCGAACGAAGCGTGTTCACCTGCTCCATTGCTTCAGCAGCCTCTTCTTTACGCCCAGTCTCCTCATAAATTTGTGCCAGGGTCTCGTAGGCAAGAATAAGCGAAGGGTCCATGGCGATAGCTTGCTGCGCAACTTCCAGAGCCTCATCATAACGTTTGGCTTCACGTAGCGTATCCGCAAGATCATTATAATAATCGGCATTGAGCGGATCACTATCAATCGCGTTCTGATAATTCTCAACCGCCTCATCATAGTGACCGAGAGCATCATACGCAGTCGCAAGCTGGTAGTAGCCCTCTGGGTCGTCCTCAAACTGGGTAAGCAGCGTTTGTGCGGTCTCAATTGCGCTCTCATAACGTTCCATCCCGTTATAAGTATCAGCAAGGCCAGCATAGGCAGCAGCCAGATCATCAGCTTGCAACTCGTCTGCATGCTGGATCAACCATTGATAGGCTTCAGCAGCTTCATCATAACGTTCGCTCTCCAGATAGGCCTCTGCGAGACTAAAACGAGCGGTCACACGCAGCGGGTCCAGTTGGACCGAGCGCGCATAGGCATCAATTGCCGCATCGTCCTGCTCTTGCAGTGAACGCCATGTGCCCAGATGTTCCCAAGCTTCAGGGTCATTGGGGTCCATTTGCACAATATGCGCATAGGTCTCAGCAGCCTGGTCACGATCCCCCATTTGCTCATAGACCGCCGCCAACATATCATAGCCACTCCGCCCGTTGGGGTCGAGGGCTAACATCTGATGAGCCGTTGAGAGCGCGTCATCATAACGACGCATGTCCAGGTAGATACTGGCCAGCTCCGCATAACGCGCTGGACTGGCAGGTTCTGCATCAACACGCCGCTCCTGATCCATCAAACGCCGCCATTGGTCATTAATGCGCTCGCGCACATCGCGCAAGTTATCAGCCGCCAGCATGTTCTCCGCATTCAACATCAATGCCTGCCGATACGCCTGAACAGCATCCTGATAGAGATTCTGCGTCCGATAGGCATCTCCGCTATTGACATAGAGATCGTCATTTTCTGGGTCAAGTTCCAACGCCTGCTGAAACGTCTCCAACGACTCCTCTTGCAAACCCAGTTCACCATAGAGGTTACCAAGATTGATATGCGCATCGAGCAACTGGGGATCGAGGTCTATCGCACGTCGATAGCCGGCCACCGCCAGTTCCAAGTCCCCCAGATATTGTTGCGCTAACGCCAGATTGTAGCGCGCACGCCCGTCATCGGGATTCGCCGTTACCGCTTGCTCGAAAGCATCAACCGCCGTCTCGTAATCACCCTGGGCAGCAGCAGCATTGCCCTTATCGGTCCAATCCTGCCCCTGACGCGCAATCAATTGAACCGGAACCACTCTATGAGTCGCTGTATTATTTCGTCCGTCCTGCATTTCGTCCATATAATTTCCCAAACTCCTAGATTGTCTAAATTTTATCCCAGCACATCACAAGTCTTTGCGTAGTATAGCACGCATCGGTCCCTTCTACTAGCGATTTTTCTCCCTTAGCAGGGGAAGCAACATATCCATCTTGTTGCGGTGCATAAGATAGGCATGACGACAAAGAGAGCGCACAAATGGGCGTTGTAGTGCCTCTTTGCCACTAACCCGCCCTTGCTACCCCCCTCTTTGCCTAGCGTCCGACACGCAAGGTCACCTGGAATTCATACAGCGAGCCTGGATAAAATGCCTCGGTATACTCAATCGGCGCCCCCGTCTCATCAAACGAAGTGCAAGCCAGACGCAATCCGGGCGTATTGACGGAGACACGCAATAATTCAGCCTCGCGTTCCGTGGCCACATCCCCGCGAAAGGACTGCTCTGCAATATAGGGGTGCATCCCCTCAGTTCCCATCAACGCATAAAGCGAGCCGTCTGCCACCTCTTTCGCCCGTTGATACACACCCGCAGAGCGTGGATAGGGCAAATAGTCAACCTCATAGGCAATCGGGGCGTCATCCGCAGTGCGCAAACGCTCCAGACGCACCACCTGTTCCTCATCCATGAGACGCAATTGGTCGCGCACCGTTTGTGAGCCACGCACCAGCTCACTCACAATTAACAAGCCGCTTGACCGCTTGCCACGACGACTCAAGTCATTGCTAAAACTCGTCAGTTCGCTGATATTCTGCTGCACACGCGGCTCACAGACAAAGGTGCCACGTCCATGCTGACGATAGAGCAGTCCCTCATGAACAAGCTCGGTCAGTGCCTGACGTACAGTTGCACGGCTGACATGATATTGAGCCACCAGTTCAGGCTCCGAAGGAATGGCAGTATGCGGAGCCAGATGGCCAGCACGAATCTGCTGCTTGAGAACTTCCTTCAACTGGTAATACAATGGTAATGGATTTGATCGTTCAAGTGTTGGCATATATGGTTTCCCTTATGTCCAGACAACAAACGTTGACAGAACAATAATCATTCTACAGCATGTGAAGAATATATCACAAAAGAGCGTGGTCGTCGAGGGGGAAAAGCCTGAGTTTTGAGCAGCTTGCTCGGAAAAAAGAGGCAATCTGCACGCTCTCGTGGAAGTTGCCACGCAACACGAGCAGATTGCCTCTCTCCCACCTATTCACTAGGCGACACCATTTGCAGACAGTGTGCGGTCAATCTCATTCTTCAGGCGGCTGGGATGAGGACCAACTAACTTCGCTATCACTTTCCCATCGTTGAAGATCATCAGTGTAGGAATAGCTTGAATTCCCAGGCGGCCCGCATGCATCTGATGCTGATCAATATCCATCTTGACAAATTTGAGCTTGCCCTGATATTCATCGCTGAGTCGCTCATAAACAGGCGCAATAGCGCGGCAAGGCCCACACCATGCTGCCCAAAAGTCAACTATTACGGGCGTATCTGCTTTTAACACTTGCTCTTCAAAATCCTGATCGCCCACGTGGATCAGGTTCGCATGTACATCCATTCGTTTATCCTCTCATTTTCCAAAGCTAAACATTTGTTTATCACGCCATCATACGGAGCAATGAAAACGCATCATCGTGTGTTATCACTAAGAAGTATATACGCGCTTTCTCATCTCCATGAGACACCTTCTACTAGAAAGAACAAAACTGGCTGTCTTCCTATTCCAGTTTTGCTCTTTCCTTTTCTCTCACCATTGGTAGGCTTTACCGGCGCCGATTGCCACCTTGCAAAATCGACAGAATTTGCAGGATGTAGAGGAACAGGTTCAGCAGCGTGAGAAACAGCGATACCGTCAAGCCAATCGCGTTCGGTAACGTATTCGCCATGTACTTTGCTCTTTGTACATAGTATAATACATAGCCGGAAAAGATTGCCACACCGAAAAACGCAATGATCAGACCCAGCACACCACTCCCAAAGAGGCCACCAAAGAAGAGACCGACTACACTCACCACGACTAACAAGATTAGCCCGACGAAGAGGTAATCGCGTAAGCCGGAGAAGTCACGTTTGGTCGTCCACGCATATAATGCCAAGGCGAGCGAAGTCAACGCGGTAATCACGAACGCCTCGCCTAGAATGTTACTATTCGTTGCCAGATAGTAGCTCAGTAGGGGCGCAAGCGACATACCCTCTAAGAATGTAAACAGGTATAAAAGAAACAGGTTAATGCCGGGTTTCTGAATTACCAGTTGCAGGATAAAAAGAACCGCCAGACCCCCCAGAGCCACAATCCAGTACGCTGTAATTGTTTGGATCACAAAAGAACCAACAAACGAGCCAATAGCAGCAAACACAAATGAGAATGCCAAGAGTCCCATGACTTTACTAATTAAACTACTTGTCTGCTCCTGACCCACAGCATAAGACATGGTTTGATAGTGATAGCGTGAACCAAAGGTATTACCACCCCCAAAAGGGCTATTATTTCTTGGACTATACATTGTACACCTCGCAACGACTAGGCGAATAGCAGGTTCGCCAGCTCTTTCTAGAGGACTCCTTCTCTCACTACCAATAAATACGCAATGCCTGTAGATCAAGTTGCATACAGGCATTGCTTTCGCTTGCAATTCCGCACCACACTAACACAAATGCTGGCGGCTACATTTTTCCAGGTGTCTGTTTTGGCCCATCAGCTATCTTTTCAGTTGCTCGCGCCGCTGTAGAAATATCTGCAAGGTTCGTAATCTCACAACGTGGATGATTACTATCGGTGTGCCAGTAGAAGCTACTACCACTTGGCTTACGCATCAGGCCCCCACAACGCGGGCAACGTACAGACGGTGTCTGGTCCTGGCTAATCGTCATGTCAGGTTCTCCTCACTCAGTGCGATATAGAATACACGCAATCACGGATAACAGCTACATAGGCGAAATTTAAACAGGACCTACCAGTCCATTGCGTTACATCACGCTCCAGACACCGCAGATTTCGCAATAAGCCACACCAATTTCACCCAGCGACTTGCTACGCGTATTCCAGCGATCATAAACAATGGAAATTGCTCCACAGCTCCAGCAACGCCCACGCCCCCCAGCCCGGCTCTCTTGTGCAAGTTTATGCAACAAGGCATTACGCACCTCATCCGCGCCTGTATAGCCCGGATTGTACGCCAGATGGAGGGGGTCGCCATGTGCATCGCCCGGCTTTTTCCCAAGAGGCAACGATATTTCATGTGTGGGGGCTTGCAATGGAGCAGCGATAGCTGGGGTCGCTACAGCAGGAACTGGAGGCAACGGCGGCCGGCGAAACAGCTCACCACGCGGAGTGCGCTTTCCGCCTTCAATTGAGGTCGGATGCGGCTGTACAGCAGTATTGCCTTCCTGCCGCTCGCCATTGCTGGCAGGGAACGATGGTGAGAGTGCGGCTGTACCTTCAGGCGCGAGGTTGTTTGCACCATTCTCACCAGAAAAAAGGGTCTCGCGGGCATTGGCAGAAGGCTCTGAAGCTCCATCCAGACTCACTGACCCAGCAACGCCCTGTGCCACATTGGCAGACGGCACCTCTTGTGTCGCCAGGTCTCCCATAATTTCAGGTTGATCGGTAAGATGGTTGGTATTCTCCGGTTGATCGGGTGGATTGACACGTTTTCGTCTTGTTATTGGCATCGGGGTTTGCTCCATACATGAGAAGTTGTGACTATGCAGACAGTGTCTATCTATTATATCACAGCATACAGCTACAGCGTTTTTATCGTACTCTATGAGAAAAGGCAAGCCTGTACCTTCTTTCGCAGATACCTGCTTGCCTCTCAGATGCATCATAGGTCACAAAGGTCAATTTGGATACGCATCGTTGCGCACCTACTTGCCTTTGTAAAAATCCGCATTTTTCTTGATGAAGCTCTTCCACTCTACAGGAACCGCAGATTCTTCAAAAATAGCAGTGACAGGACAGGCTGGCTCACACGCACCGCAGTCAATGCACTCATCAGGGTTGATATACAACTGATCAGCTTTCTCAAAACCAGGCTCATTTTGCGAGGGATGAATACAATCTACGGGGCAGACATCTACACAGGAAGCATCTTTCACGCCAATACACGGCTGAGTAATTACGTATGTCATAACTTGAATATCCTCCTCTTTAACTCGCTATGTTCTGCTGAGACTAGCGGCAAAGTTATGTTTTCGGTCTTTTTCAGTATAGAGGGTTGCATAGGCAATGTCAATTGCCTAAAATAAACTCAAGAGAAAGAACCTTGACACCGTGCTACGGTCTTGCATATAGTTGCTATGGTTAGTTTCTTGATTTCTTGCTAGCAAGGATAGATATTTCAAGGATAGATATTTCATGCACACAGAAGCTGCACTGGCTACCTATCGCCACGATTTGGGCAATGGTCTTGTTTTGCGCTGGTCTACCGCCGCCGATACAGAACGCCTTGCCCAGCTAGTCGGCAACGTCTTTCGCAGAAAAGCTGATGAGCCGCCTAATACCCATCTGGGACAACTCGTACATCGTCTCATGCGTGGTGACCATCCACTGATGCAAATAGGCGATTTCGGACTCATTGAAGACACCCAACGAGTAGAGCATCCCATCATCGCCTGCACCTGTCTCTGGCGACAACACTGGACATATGAAGGCATTCCTTTCCTAGTTGGACGCCCCGAAATCGTTGCCAGCGACCCCGATTATCGTCAGCGTGGTCTGATCCGTGCGCTTTTTACGATGATTCATGCCCGCAGCGCAGCTGAAGGACATCTCGTCCAAGCCATCACAGGCATTCCCTATTTCTATCGTCAGTTCGGCTATGAGTATGCCCTTGATCTCAATGGCGGTCGCACCACATTCCTCTCGCTCATCCCCAAAAAGACTGAAAATACACCTGAACCGTTTACACTGCGTGAAGCGACGCTCGAGGATATCCCGCTCATCACGACATGTTACAACCGCCAACGCACGGGCGTCATCTGGAGCGATATTCCCAACGACTACTGGCAATACGAGCTTGCCTATGACCAGCACTCCCCTGCACAAGAGCATGATGCACGCATTATGGTGCTTGTAAATACGGAAGGATTGGCACAGGGCTTTGTCTCTTTTTCGGCCGTTCGCCACAGTCGCACCATCAACGTCTATGCCATTGGCATCGCGCCAGAGGCCAGTTGGTATGAGATCACACCATCGCTCCTGCGCGCTCTACAACGCAATGGGGAGCAATTGCCAACGCAACTGACAACAGACCCATTGAGCGAAATCACTTTCCAGCTAGGGCGCGTCCACCCTTTCTACGATGCACTTGGCACGGCGTTAGCACCACGCTATGACCATCCCTATTGCTGGTATGTGCGTGTCCCAGAGGTCGTAAGCTTTATTAAGCATATTGCCCCCGTTTTGGAACGCCGCATCGCATATTCAGTCATCTCAGGTTATTCTGGCGAACTCAGAATAACCTTCTATCGCGGTGGTCTGCGTTTGCGCTTCGAGCAAGGGCAACTGCGTCACGTGGAGTCCTGGCAGCCCCCACTTTACGAAAGCAATGCGCAGGCAGGGTTTCCCAGGCTCGTTTTTCTGAAGCTATTATTCTGCCATAGTAGCCTGGAAGAGTTAGATGCAGCATTTCCCGATGTATGGGCCAAAGAAGAGGGAAGCATTATGCTTTCGACGCTTTTTCCCAAAAAGCCGTCAGCACCACTACCACTCTGAAAATGTTGCGATGATCGCTCCCTACAGACAATTAGCTCAATGCATCAATATAGAGGTGTGAAAAGGCCACTTCGTCACCCTGCTCCTCGACATAGAGGCCAATCTCACCGGTGGTAAGCGCAGACGGATCGCGATCAATGACTGGTTTCCCCACAACCTGATTGTTGATCGCGAAGGTAAACGTGCTAGCACTGGCATCAATCGTGAGCATATTCCCTTGGGCAGCATTCGTATGCAAAGCGGGCGCATCTCCAGTCGCAATAGTTTCCCACTGCCCATCATAACGCCAAAAGGCATATTGCTCTACACCAATTGTCATCACCTCAAAGAGATAATAATGCGACTGATCGAGAGATGAACGGAACACCACCCCATAATAGTCAGCTCCTTGATGTAAGCTATGAATCTCCGTCATCATCACAGTAAGCCGAAAGTTGCTATACTCGTGATTTGCATACAGGGCAAGAGCCACATCCTGTGGTGATTTGTTGAGAATATGATACTGCTGTTGTTGAAAGAAAAACGTACTACTGGTAGGCCAATTAGCGTGGTCTGTCAGCCGATCAACTTTACCTACACCGATAGCTGGGGTGGCCGCAATCGTCGTTTTCGTGGTAGCCATTCCCCCCACAAATAGATGTGCAGCAACCACACTACTCGCCAGAATGCTAGCCCCAACGAGTACAAGCAGACACAAAGCAATAATCAACACACGCGGAAACGCTATCGTGCGCAGCCACGATGGTTTGACACGTACCACTGGTTGTGACGCAAAACGGACTTCATGTGGCACACGCTCTTGCTCCACATGCTCTGGCACACCTATAACCACTACGGGCTTCTCGCTGCTATATGCCTGTTGCTCCTGCTTTGCTTGCGCTACCGCCTCCACGAAGGCTGTCGCAAATTCACCCACCGTCTGAAAACGCTCATCCGCATGCTTCGCCAATGCTTTACGCACTACACGATCTAGCGTAGGCGTCACATCCACACGTTGCAATGCCAACGACGGAGGGTCCTGATGAACATGCAATAAGGCTAGGGCAATCGTTGTATCAGCCTTAAATGGCAACTCTTTTGCCAGCATATAGAATAATGAAATGCCGAGCGAATAGATATCTGAACGCCCATCCAATGACTCACCCAGGGCCTGCTCTGGTGAGATATAGTCAGGAGTCCCCATCAACGTTTCAGATGATTTTGTCGCTGCCTGCTCTTCTTTTGCGGCAAGGGTATGGATACGTGCAATGCCAAAATCAGAGAGCATCAAACGCCCCTCACCATCCAATAACATATTGGCGGGTTTGACATCGCAATGTACACACCCTTGCGCATGGGCATAGGTGAGCGCACCTGCCATCTGCTCCATGTACCAACAGGCCTCATCGAGTGACACCGGACCATGCTTAGTAATATATTCCGATAATGTTCCGCCCGGCATATAGGGCATAATAATATATGGCAACCCATTCTGCTCGCCATAAGAGTACACAGGCAGAATGCTTGGATGATCGAGTTGACTGGCGGCCTCAGCTTCACGCAAAAAACGCTGGTAGAACTCGCGCAACATCTGTGCGTTCATCGTCGAGCGCGGCAGAAACACCTTGATCGCAACCTTCCGAAACGGGGTGTATTGTTGGGCAAGATACACTGCACTGGAGCCACCATAGCCTAACAGTCGCTCCAGGACACATGAGCCAAGCGTCGTGCCAATCAGGTGTTGTCCCCTGGTCATGGTCATATCGAAGCCCCATCTAGCTTTCAAGAGAAAGCTCGTGCATTACATGACATACGGTGATCAGTAGTGACACATTTCAAAAAGCCCCTTAAATTGTAATCGCCTGTCACATCTTCTGTCAATATGTCTATACGTCTTACCGCTACGCGCTTTTATTCCATTCACGAGAAGTCAGTTTCTCTTGTAGGAGAGATAAGTGGTCTATTTATTTAGAGGCTGAATTCACCGTCACGCATGATTACACGCCCATCAACCTCTATTGTACAGCAGCTTGGAATAACATCGACGTGTATCGCTGCATCCCAATCTGCACCCGTAAACTGAGGATAGGGATTCCCAAAAGCCACATGTAAGCCAGGCATTTTCTCGTCTTGCAACAAATTCCCAACCAGGTGCTTCAGGCTTGTTAATGTCCCTATTGCAAACTCACCAGCACGGTTCCCATTGGGGACTGAGCAGAGGTAGTCATGCATCTCTTGTGCCAGCACTTTATTATTACTACGAACATCGGTTACATAACCGTTCTTGACCGTTAGCACAAGCGGCTCCGCCAGCACCCCATATTTTTCGGAGAAGTAATCGCCAAGCACATCACATACCAGCACCCCATCTACACTGGCGGGGGCGGTAAACACCTCACCCTCCGGCAGGTTACCCCATTTCCCTTGCTCATGATAACGTCCATGACAGGGAATCCACTTCCAGTCTTTGTTGAAGGTCGCAGTAACATCGCTACCCTTTGCTGAGGTGACATGGATCGTTTGGGCATGGCACACCATCTCATAGACCTGATTTGTCAGAGAAAAAACCTCGTCATAATCCGCGCACATGCCATCCACCATCAAAGCTTCGTCAATGCCAATCATATGCCCATGGCGCACCTTCAGTTCTTGCGCAAGAAAAGGTAACAAGGGGATACGAAACGCAATCTCGCCCGGCTGAGCCGTTGCAATATAGTAGGTGACAGTAGGATGCGCGTTCAGCAGGTCGTTGCGCAACTGCTCAGAAAAGACGGTGAGAGGCCGCTCGCCATAATGTTCCAAGAAGCGCACCGAAACATCTGCATGCAACCCCAACGCAACGCTAGCCACACGTCGCGCAATACTTTCACGCGCATAATCGGTAATGATAAATACACGATCAGACGCGCCAACACCCATACAGCGAACAGCATTCTCTGCCCCCAACTGTAGGCGTTCTTCATAACTCAATGATTGCAAATCCAGTCCTTTGCGACTGGTAAGAGAAGGATTGGTTATATTTACCATTATTTTGTCCCCAACACATCAAACTAGACATAAAATGATTGATCTTATCATCGCTTAGAAACACCCCAACACACGCACACACTATGATATGATTGACATTTACAAGTACGCATAGGGCCAGACGCCAGTAACATTATGACCGTTTGTCATATCCGAGGTTACAGTAGTATCCTACAAAGATGTACTATTTGTTTGTATCTATTGTGTGGCTGTCAAAATGCTTCACAAAGAAAACGGGAGAAATCAGGATGATTGACACCGAAACAAAGCTCTATCAAGCGATTCACGCACAACCGCAAGCTGTACAGACGCTGCTATTAGACGATGAAAAAGTCAAACACGTTGCCGAACGTTTAGCAGGCACACGGCGTATTTTTCTCGTGGGTATTGGCACAAGTTTTCATGCCGCGCAGGTCGGCGCACATCTGCTACGCCTGGCAGGGGCAGACGCATGGGCAGTACACTCGTTTGAATTTGTTCACTATCCACGCCCATTGCATACGGATGAGAGCGTCATTGTCATTAGTCATCGCGGCAGCAAGCTGTACAGTGTGCAAGCACTCCAGCAAGCCCTGGTAGCCCATCCCTTTACCGTCGGCATCACGGGCCTACAATCCCCCCTCCAAGGTGCGGATATCACGCTAGAGACAGTCGCCCAAGACCCCTCATCGGCACATTCCATCAGCTATACCAGCGCACTCACTCGCCTGGCACAGCTCGCCGCAGCCATAGCCGCGCAATTGGGACACACTGAGACGGCCCAAGACCTGCATCACGACCTTGAGCGTATCCCCGCCCTGATGGAAGATATCTTGAGCCGGGAAGACCTTCTACGCAGCGTCGCCCACGAAGCCATCCAACAACAACGGCGTATCTATTTTATCGGTGCTGGCCCCAATGCCGCTACCGCCCCAGAAGGCGCACTCAAAGCGAAAGAAGCTGCCTATATTACGACGGAAGGCTTTGAACTAGAACAGGCCATCCATGGGCCAATGATAGCCTTTGAGGAGCATGATCTGGTTGTGCCGATTAGCATCGCTGGACCTACACAAACACGCATGGCGGATTTTCTGCTTGCCCAGCATGACATTGGGACACAGCTCCTCCTCCTGGGCGAGGTCCCTAATACGCAAATTGTGACACTTTTCGCCCATTCCCACTGGCAACACTTCCCACTCTATGGTGATGAAACACTGCTAGAACAACTCACGCCACTCCTGGCCGCACTGCCCGTACAGCTACTAGCTAATTTCCTGGCGATTGCACATGGGACAAACCCCGATAGCTTCCGCCTCGATAACGAACGCTATAAACGAGCTAATGGACATCTGCGCTTGTGATTCGTCTAATAGTTACCTATCCCATTATCCTATCCCATTATGAGGAGCATTTCGATGAATATTGAAGCCATATACCATACACCGCATGGAGCCTATGCCTATACGAACGGACCTGATACCATGCGTGTACGTCTGCGCACCAGCAACCGCGAGACCCTCACTTGCGAAGTCTATTGGAATGATCGCTGTGGCTCCCCAGAGTGCCTTGACCGCTCCACCCCCATGACATGGCTGGCCAACGATGGCACTTTTACCTACTGGGAAGCCGAACTCTATGAACCCCATCGTCGTCTACGTTACGCCTTCCATATTGTCTCACATGACAAACACGAACAGATCTGGTACACTGAGGACGGTTTCAGCACAACACCCACCACTGAACGCTGGCTGAGTGGGCTTTTCAACTGGCCGTATCTCTATGAAACCCAACGCATTGATGTACCAGCATGGGTGCGCGACGCTGTCTTCTACGAAATTTTTCCAGAGCGTTTCGCCAATGGCAACCCACACAACAATCACCCCGCCACGCAACACTGGACAGGCAAACCTGCCTGGTTTAGTTTTTGGGGTGGTGATTTGGCTGGCATTGAACAACATCTCGCGTATCTACAAGAGTTAGGTATCAATGCCTTATGGCTCACACCCATTTTTCAAGCACCTTCAAATCATAAATATGACACTGCTGACTATACGAAAATCGATCCCTACTTTGGCACGGAAGAGGATTTTCAGCATCTGCTAGCAGCGTGCCACGCGCATAACATTCGCGTGGTGTTAGATGCCGTCTTTAATCATAGTGGGACAGATTTCTTCGCATGGCGCGATGTAGTAGAACACGGCGAGGCCTCGCCCTATGTCGATTGGTTCCACATTCACGGCTTTCCGCTGGATCGACAAAAACCCGGCTATCGCACATTCGACCACCATGGGAATATGCCCAAACTCAATACCGCACACCCCGCACTTCAACGCTATCTCATCGATGCCGCCGCTAAATGGACCCGCATGGGCGTCGATGGCTGGCGTCTCGATGTCGCGAGTGAGGTGGACCTGAGTTTGTGGCGCGCATTCCGCCGCGAGCTACGTGCGATCAATCCACAACTCTATATTGTGGGCGAGATCGAACATGAAGCGGCCCGCTGGACCTTGGGCGATCTTTTCGATGGCGTGCAACACTACCCCGTCTATCGCGCCATCCATCACTTCTTCACACGCACGGAGGAGGCTCCTTGGGAAGGTCTGGCTCACTCGCAGAGTTGGGATGCCGCGACGTTTGACCGCCGCTTAGGGCGCATTCGCAGTTGGTATCCCACACCCGTTTTTCCTGCACTACTCACGCCACTCTCCACACACGATACCCCGCGCTTCCTCACCCTTTGCCAAGATAGGCGCAAACAACAACTTGCCGCGACGTTCCTGCTGACCTACACCGGTCTGCCGATGATCTATTATGGAGAGGAAATTGGCATGGAAGGTGGCCCAGACCCCGATTGCCGCCGTTCAATGATCTGGGATGCGCAACAACAAGATCAGGAGATGCTCGCCTTTTACCAACATCTGATTGCGCTACGTCATCACCATGCAGCTTTACGCGCCGATGGCGTCTGGACTTGTATGGCCCAAGAGCAAAGTTACGTCTATAGTTATGTGCGGGGTACACTACCTATTCCGTTGGCGCAGTCACCCGACGCCAGCCAATGCGCATTGATCGTCTTGAATAATAGCGAAAACGCGCAAACGGTCACGCTACCTCTTCAGATCGCTAGCTATGGAGCAGAACCCATCTGGGTCGATGGTACACTACTCCGCGATGAGTTACATATGCAGCTATATCGTGTCGAACATGCACAAGTTACACTACAATTAGGAGCTTATCAAGGGGCAATCCTCGTGCCATACATCACCGTGTAGGCACGTTCTCAGACGCAAGCAACGATATGGTATAATTAGAACAGAGAATGCGCACGATGCCCAGTCTCTGTTCTACGCCATCTGTTGAGAGCATAAAAAAGGAGATGCAGCATGGCTGACGAGTTCGGCATTGCACAGCTTACTGAATATGTCACGCGTATGAATCTCAAAATTGCGCGTACCGATGAAGAACAAGAATACATTGAGCTTGCTTTCCACGGCACACGCGGTCAATGGCGCATTATTCTTGGCCTTCAGCAACATGGTGACTTGCGCAAGCTGATGCTTATCGCACCGCATATTGGGACTGTCGCCAACAAGAAACGCCTGGAATGCCTGGAAGCACTCATGGCTATCAACTATCGTATCGCAATGGGCAAGTTCGGCATCGACCTGGACGATGGTGAGATTCGCCTCGAAGAAGCCGTTCCGCTGGCACAGGGTCAGATCTCTTTTGAGCAATTCCAACTCGTCTTTGGCGCACTCATGCAAACAGTTGCCATGTACCATGATCTCCTACCACGTATTATCTATGGCAACAGCACGGCACGTGAGGCCATCGAAGCTTGTGAACATGACTTCTTCCAGGAAGTCAAGAGCGAGACGAGCGAGGAACCTGCATCTTTACCTGCCAATGATGCCCCAACCCACGAACTCGATGTGAGCGATATCCTGGCTGAGGTCACGCGCATCTTTGAAGAACGAGCAGAATAGCCTAAAACTCACTCACGCAGCACGGCATGTGGATAACGCTAGGGATGTGGCTTGCTTCCTGAATAGTGACCATTCTGCTGTGCGCGCGAATGGTGATTCAGATGCTCCTCATCCTCATCCTCATCTGCTGGTGGGCTAGCTAGCGGCAACACGACAATTGGCTTAAATTGTTCCAATGTACTGAGGGGACTGCGCAGTGATCTCCTCTGCTTCAACATCCTTTGGCGCAGTAGAAACACACTCCAAAAGACAATCACTATCACTACAACAAAGCCAAGATACGTTACAATCACTGAACTCATGCACTTGCCTTTAGAAAATATGCAACAACAATGTGGTTTTTCATTGTAGCGTTCTGACAAGAAAGGCGTCAAGGGCAAACACACCTCTTTCTAAGAAAATGGCTTCCACATCCACGAAAAATTGCCGTGAAGACGTTTTCTTGAGGAGAGAGTGAGAGAAGAAGCCATAAAGGGCAGGATGGCTCGATATCTCCCTTGCCAACGCAAGGCACTATCGAGCCATCTTAGTCGTTTATGGTAGACAGGAGACCGTATCCAGTAACTTCCCCCACACACCCCTTTAACTGGATATGCCGACCGTGTTCCCCCCAGGACAACGGTCGGTCTCTTTTTGTTCTCTATACCCATCCCTAATGGTTAAGTCAGCAAGTGCTTATAAGTAAGCACCTGTGCACGATTTGGAGCGTGCCGATTTTGCTGCCTGCACCTCAGCAAGATCATCCGCTTTCGCGGGCTACGGCACAGCAAATAATCGTTCATTTTGCAAGAAATGCCTACCAATTTGGGCTATTTGGCGTTTAGTTTAGCTGAGACGGTTTCAAAACATGCTATGATGAGACAAGACAAAAGAGCATCATCACAAACATGTTAGTAATGATACC
>DAICZM010000659.1 GCA_027311145.1 Ktedonobacterales bacterium | reverse complement strand
ATTATGATGGGTCTCTAGCCACTCAATTGCATTGAGTGGCAAACCACACTCGTTAACATATACTACACTATTTACTGCCATTGTTATGCCCTTATCCTTCTTAAGAAAAGTTGTCAGAGAACATTGCTATTTTGATAATGCCTCTGTACAAGAGTTCGTGACAAGAAAATATTACATGTGTTTGTTCACAAAATCAATATGTATGTACATTGTTAGTACTTTTTGTTGGCAAATTGTCATCTTTGCACTGACAGGGTACATTGTTATTGACAATAATATTTCATACATCTATCTATCGCAATGCTTCACACAATGTTTTAGGAATGTATCCAACTTCGCGATCGCTCCACCCATCAGTATGCCAACAAAATACTATCAACAAAATACTATCAACAAAGGAGATTGCCCCCCTTTTGCCCTTTTAGAAATCTCATAGGTGTGCTACACTTGAGTGTGGGGAATTATCTCAATATGGTATAGTCTCTATGTGGTACATGAGAAGAAAGGAATGGGTAGTCGCATGGGGCGGAGAGCAAATAAAGACGTAAAAATACATGAAACAATAGCACAGCCTAATAGCATACGGCAGAGGGCAGAACACCTCCAAGCAGTTGCTGCTCTGTCTGAAAAAGCAACAATAGATACACATGCGGATGAAGCTCTTACACCTTTCTGTAGCCTTTTACGTGAAATATTAGGAGGCAACCGCAGTGAAATTGCCCGAGTCGCCAAAGAATTAGACGTTTCGGACGTCACGGTCTCACGCTGGATGGATGGCACAGCACCACGTGAAACCTATCTCAATCGTCTGCCAGATATTTTGGGAGAACGACGTCAAGACCTTATCGCGGCTATTCAGCAAACATTCCCAGGAGCATTGCATATTCAAGAAGAGCGACGACAAACAGCAGTTAGCAAAGAGATGTATCGCAATATTCTAGACTTGGTCGCGTTGGTAGAAGAAGACGAAAACCGTCACTGGCAGATTATGCACGCTATTTTTGAGTATGCCCTGCTACATTTAGATGCTGATCGCCAGGGCTTGTCAATCGCCTATGCTCCCTTCATGCCCCCGCAACAAGATGGCTATATCCATTCATTGCGTGAGTTAATGGTGCGTGGCACTTATCCCTGGCCCTCTTTCCTAGTAAACAAAATCTTCTTAGGGAGCAACACCCTAGCGGGCAATGCCGCCATGCGTAATTGCTTGCTAACCTGGGATAGCCTTGAGAACGAAGTACGTCTCTATGTAGCAATTGACAATTTTGAGCGCAGTGCCTGTGCTGTCCCGGTGATGCGTTCTGGCAAGATGTCTGGCATACTTATTGTATCCAGTACACGAGCAATGTTTTCACATGACGAAGCCGTATGTGAGGCGGTGCAAGAATATGCCCGTCTGCTCGCATTAGCGTTACAAGATGAAGACTTTTATCCGCTCTCATGTATACATCTTCGCCCCATGCCCGATTTGCCTTTACAACGCGCCGAGATAGATCGTTCCTATCGGAATCGCATTTTAGATTGTGTACGCACGACAGGCAGCACTATGCCAGAGGCAGAATTCATCGTGGCGCAAGCGTTGGAACATGAATTTGAAGAGATGCAACAACAAATTGAAGAGAACGCCCATAAAAAGCAGATGTAAACACACATATTGCTTACTTTAATTAGAATGTGTATAAATATGGATATGCAGCCTTCCGAGCAACCGATAGAGCATGAGCAGCGGGATATTTCTCCTACGCCGCCCACTGCTCACAGCCCGTCCCAAACACACACATCGTCACTCTCCACAGAGGAAATTCGTCTGGGAAAGGTGTATCCACCACCTGCAGAGTTTTTCCAGGCTCTGCCATCAGAACCATCGCCACACTGGCTACCAGGCGCGCCAATTTTGGTAACCGCTAGACGCACTCCACCATTGCCCCCGCCACCCGCCTTGTCGACAACGGAGCGTCCTACCCCTACAGCACGTCCAC
>DAICZM010000658.1 GCA_027311145.1 Ktedonobacterales bacterium | reverse complement strand
TTACTTGATGCGCTGGAAGATATTCAGGCTGGTCGGCGGCGGCTCTCGCGGCGTGTGCTCAACATCTGGGCATACCAGCGTCAGGAAAAACAGCGGAGGTGAGTGCAGATGGGAGGATATATGCAACAAACAAATGGTTCGCTTTCAGCAGATGAAAAGGCGTTTTGTGCGTTATTGGCACGTATCATGCGGCGTTGCATTGCAGAGGGTGATGAGCGTATAATGGGGATACTACGTAGTACACCTGTTCAAGAAGAGGGAAAGTGAGGCTCGTATGAATCAACGGCGTGATCGGTCGGAAACGTCTTCAGTGGTCGTGGCTGGCTATGTGCGACGGTCTAGTCATATGCAAGCGGATAACTTTAGTCTGGATGCCCAAAAGCGAGCGATCACAGAAGAGTGTGTTCGCCGCCAATTGCCTGCCCCTGTCTTCTATGAAGATGATGAGCGTAGTGCACGCGGGGAACAAGTGGCAAACCGTCCAGCCTTTAAGCGATTGCTGGAAGATGTTGAGGCTGATCGCGTCCAGGTGATTATGGTGCATACGCTTGACCGCTGGTCGCGCAATGTGATGGTGACGCTGCAAAGCTTTCGTATTCTTGCTGAAAAGCGGATGGCCTTTGTCTCGCTCTCTGAGCATATTGACTATTCAACGCCGGAAGGGAAGTTACAGCTGACTATTCTGGCGGCGTTTGCAGCGTACTTCTCGGATATGTTGGCGAAACATACCAGTAAAGGGAAGGGTGAGCGGGCTGCGCAAGGGCTGTACAATGGGGATATTCCTTTTGGGTATCGGCGTACTGGCGCAAAGCAACCTCCTGAGCATCATCCTGAGACGTTTCCTGGCCTGAGGATGATTGGTGAATTGCGTATGCAAGGGATAAGTGCGGAAAAGATTGCTGATGCGGTCAATGCTGCTGGCTATCGCACGGGAAGTAAACGCTTTGGTGCTCGCTTGTTCACGATAGATACGATCAATGCCATTACACGCAATGAATTTTATGCGGCGTATGCTCCTGACGATGATCGTGGGACGATTCTCTATAAAGGGCAGCGGTATCGGGGGCAACATCCTGCGGCCTTTACCTATGAGGAATGGCAAAAGATACGTGTTGGTTCGCGGATGAATTATAATGCTCCTCATAGGACAGAACAAGCTCGCCGTGTCTATGAGTTTGCGGGGTATATTGCGGATATCCATTGTGGCTTACCACTTCGTTGTCAGGGGGGTGAGCAGTATAGCTACTATAAGGATGTGGCAAAAAAGCGTCAATTGCCGTGTCCAGCTGGGGGTTTCTTACAGGTGAGAGTGGATGATGTGCGTCTGCAATTTGGCATGATGCTGGCGGGTTTTCAGTTGCCTGGGCAGTGGCGTGAAGAGGTGCGACGGCAGATGTTAGAAGCGATGGAACAAGCCGGTTTAGATATGCAGAGCATCGAACGCGAAAAGGAACGGCTGAAACTGAAACGCTCGCGTATTCTTAAACAGCATCGGGATGGTTATATTGATGATCTTGAACTGCAATCAGAGATGGCTGCGGTTGAGTTGGCTCTGCGGGGCTTAGAAGTGCCAACGATGAATGATCTGCGTTTTGATGATATTATCGAAGCTGGTGAGCGACTGCCTGGGATAGCAGCCTTGTGGGAGGTGGCAACCCCTGAAGAGCGGCGTGAGATGGCGATGCTGATGCTTGAACCTGGCGGGTTGTATTATGATCTGGAATTAAAAGAAATTGCTGCTTTCAAACCTCGTCCGCAGTTTTTACCGTTCATGCGGCTGCTTGAAGGACTCATTGAATACAAAGAAGCCACTGGGACGCTTGTCACGTCTCAGTGGCAACGGCGGAACCGACGGGAGTCTGTTTATCTGCAAGACACCCGTGTGACAGGCCGACAACTATGTGCAATTACTTTCTCTGCCCATATTATATCATGGTTGTACATGAGACCGAAAAGAGATGCGCGGTATATCTTGCACTTAGGA
>DAICZM010000657.1 GCA_027311145.1 Ktedonobacterales bacterium | reverse complement strand
GCCCATCTCAGGTCGTATAGAGAAGACGCACATCGTGTCTATGTCTCATTTACGCTGAGTGAGGGTGATAACTTGCAATATTGTCAGCATCGTATGCAGGACCTCTGGAGCGATACGGCGCGTGGTAGCGTGCCGATAGGGTGGACTATTTCACCTGTATTAGCGCAAGCGGCTCCAGCATTGGCCGCATATTATCAGCAAACAGCAACACCAAATGATGCGTTTATTGCAGGACCGAGTGGGGCGGGCTATATCTTTCCGTCGCAGTGGCCCGCTGAGCAGTTTGCACCCTATTTGGCACGAACGGGATACCTGATGCAAGCCATGCATCTGACGCTGCTTGAGGTGCTGGATGTTGATTTCTTGCAAGGCTCGGGTCTGCTAGCTTTACCCTGGTTGGCTTTTCTCAGGCATCGTGGCATGGTTTTTGACGATGCAGAAGGTCAACGTCGTTACGTCGAAGCATTGCGCGTCTTTGGTTTGCGTGGCATTCTCAGCGGAGCGGGTGTGCCGCACAAGGCGTTAACGCTGGTAGATGGTTTTCCAATTTATCGCAACCTAGGCTTGGCAGGAAGTGTGGCGCAAACCGTGCGCTTTATCACGCGAGCGGCAGCGACCCATAAAGAACGCCCACTTTTTCTAAATGTCTACATATTGGCATGGAATATGACACCGAGCGATCTAGCACAAGTGATGCAGCAACTTGGTGATGGCTATACCTGCGTATTACCAGGTGATTTGTTGGTTTCTGCACGAAAAAGTATAAATAACTCGTAGGGACCGATTTATTGCGTCTGATACGCATCAACCTACGCCATCTTGAGAAAACGTCCTATGGGAACACATGAACAGCTTCGCCAGGCACGTGGAGCATGACAGGTGTTCCATTACTCAAGTTGAGTGTGCGTTGTTGCCAGTGCATCATGGGAATCTCCAGCGTCATGTCAGGAGTCAGACGCACTGTCACGGCTAGTAGTGTGCCACGTGCTTGCACGCGCTCGACCATGCCTTGCAGCAAGGCGGCTGGGTGCGATCCCGTCGCTTGTTCTGGTTCAGTGTTGATTGGCAACAGGCGAATCTCATCGGTACGAATGCCGACGCAGACCTGCATACCCAGGCTGAGTGGGATGTTTACGTTTGTCTGGGCATAAAGCGTAAAATCAGCGATGCGCACACCTACTTCGCTATGCCCGTTTGTGTCGAGGGAACGTGTGTTGAGTGCGCTGATTGTGCCTTGCCAACAGGATCGCATACCGACAAGACGCGCAACGTCGCGTGTCTGAGGAGAACGGAAAATTTCTTCTTGTGAGCCTGTTTGTAGTACATGCCCTTGTTCGATAACGACAATCGTATCTGCAAGCATGCGCGCCTCCAGAGCATCGTGTGTCACAAGGACCATCGGTATCTTCACGCGCTCATACAAGGCTCGTAGCTCTTCGCGCAAGGCTTCGCGCACTGCTGCATCAAGTGCGCTTAGCGGCTCGTCGAGCAGCAGCAAGCGCGGCTCGGCGGCTAATGCGCGTGCTAAGGCTACCCGCTGTTGCTGTCCGCCGGAGAGTTGTGCAGGCCGCTGTCGTTCCAAACCTTCCAAGCGCATCAGGCGCACTAGCTCGGCGACGCGCTCTCGCGCCGCTTGCCCACGCATAGGCAAGCCAAACGCAATATTCTGTGTGACATTGAGGTGGGGAAAAAGAGCATAGTTTTGTGGCACATAGCCAACATGACGTTGTTGTGGTGGAAGAAACACGCCAGTCTTGCTCTCGTGCCAGCATGTCTCGCCCAGTGCAATAGAGGCCGCGTCCAGTGAACAGAGGCCTGCCAGGGCTTGCAGCGTTAGGCTTTTCCCCGCTCCTGAGGGGCCAAACAGCACTGTCAGGCCACGTGGTGCCATAAAAGCTACATCGAGTGTGAAATTTGCCAGACGCCGTAGCAGCATGACCGAGAGCAGTGTATGGGAGGGCTGCGCGATAGTGGGTGTTTCTGTGCCGTGTTGTGTAGGCCCTCCC
>DAICZM010000656.1 GCA_027311145.1 Ktedonobacterales bacterium | reverse complement strand
ACGGATTGTTGAGCTGCTATTGCTCCAGGCCAGCCACAGTGTCGAGAGCAAAGCACCAAAGCCGATGGCAGTTGAGAGAAAACCAAAGCCTGCTACTCCGGCGTGTAGCACATTGGTCGCAACGAGAGGGAGCACGACATTGAAGTTTTAGCCAAAGAGTAACACCAGGCCAACCACGAGCATGGTGAGGCGTACTGCTGGCGTTTTCCAACAATACACGACACCCTCACGCAAACTTTGCCAGGTATTTTGCTGCGCACGCGAGCTTCCAGCTTGAGCGTTCTGGACATACAACGCGCTTTGCTTCATCAGTACCAGGGCGATCAGGATGGGCAGAAAGCTGAGCGCATTGAGCAGAAAAAGCATAGTGACGCCACTGGTAGCAATAATGATACCACCAAGACCAGGACCCATGATGTTGGCCAGCGTAGAGAGAGAAGAGTTCAAGGCCACCGCGTTCGGCAGGTCCTCGCGTCCGACCATTTGAACAATAAAAGCCCGACTCGTCGGCCTGCTCAGACTATTCGTAAGACCCAATAGCACCGCCATAGCGTACAAGTGCCAGAGTTGGAATGTGCCGGTCACAAGCAGGAGCCAGAGGGAAAGAGCCTGAGCCGTCGCTATTGCCTGGGTGATAAATAAGACACGCCTTTTCGGCAAACGATCAGCAAAGACGCCACCAAAGAGTGAAAAAAGCAATATAGGCAAGGATTGAAACACACCTAGCAGACCAAGCTGCCAAGCACTATGAGTGAGCGTTAGCACCAGCCAGGCCTGCCCAATATTCTGCATCCAACTCCCCGGCAGCGAGATCAACTGACCACACCAATAGAGGCGATAATTGCGATGATGAAGCGAGGAAAAAGCGTGCAACAGGCCCTTTTTCCGAATGTTAGGTATGTTGTCTGTTGACACAGTTTGTATTCTTTCCCTTCTTTCCATCTGTCTTTCTTGCTAAATACATGCAATTTTTTCGATATCGCTTCCAAAAATGTTTCAAATTCCGCTTCTCTTTCGTTAAAATCTTTGATAAGCTATACTAGTAATTGGTATTTCTGCGTTTACTACTATGGTAGGCTTTTTTTATTGGTTCATCATGCTACAAAGGAGTTTTCCTATGACACAATCCTCTTCTGACGAATTGTTGACTGTCGGAGAAGTTGCACGTCGTTTGCGCGTAGACACTACAACTGTGCGCCGTTGGATCTCGCAAGGGCTACTTGAGGCCGTAACATTGCCTCACATTGGCAAAAGACAGAGTTATCGTGTGCGCAGTACGACATTAAATACGCTGCTACAAAATACTAGCGCGCTTCCACAAGAGGCATAAGCTATTGCTATCAAGGATAGCACAAGTATGCTACTGCTCTCACGCATATCTTGTGCTATCGAACATCGTCTTATCAGCTCCGGCTTGACAGTATTTCTTTTTTCCCAAGCAGGGCCACAGTCGCAAATTGTCTGGATGTGGGTCCTTGCTCCAGCGTCACGGACGTAAAGCCCACCTGCTTCATTCTTGGCATGACCTGTTCCTGTAAGATCAGCGGGATGGTTCTATCGCTAGAGTCGACCTCACCAGGAGAGAGCGTTAACATCACGACGCCATTGAGTTTCAACACGCGGTAAATCTCGCGCAAACTAGCGAGGGAATTCCACCAAAAATAGAGTGTATGAATGCTCCACACCTTGTCAAATTGCTGGTCAGCAAAAGGCAATGAGGCAACATTGCCTTGAAGCAAGTTTACGTTCCCCGCCTTCACGGCGCGTGCATTACGTCGTTTTGCAGCGCGCACCATTGTGGCGGAGAGATCAATCCCCGCCACATAGCCATCAATAGCTTGCGATGCCGCAAGCTCAATCGCCTTGCCAGCACCAAACCCTATCTCGAGGAGGGTATCCGCAGGCTTGATGGCAAGCATTGCAATTGTCCAGCGCGTCTCTGGCTCATGCTGCACAACCATACGCTCGCCAACAATGCGCCCCAGAGGGCCCTTCGGACAACGATGCTGGCC
>DAICZM010000655.1 GCA_027311145.1 Ktedonobacterales bacterium | reverse complement strand
GGGGAGGCCACGCTCTCCGGGCCGCAGACGGGCAATTATCAGCTTCAGCAGGCCACTGCTGGCGGACCGGCCGCGCCCAAGCCTGTACGCAACTCGCGTGCTACATCGTCGCAGTCGGTGCGCCCACAAGCCAATACGATCTACACCTGTGCCGGGCATAGCAGCCGCGTGACTGCGCTGGCCTGGTCGCCCGATGGGAAACGTCTTGCTTCAGCCAGCTATGATAAGACGGTGCGTCTCTGGGATGCCAGCAATGGGCAACATCTTTTGACCTATCGCGGCCATCTTCAACGCATTCATGCCCTGGCGTGGTCGCCCGATAGCACACAGATTGTCTCGGCAGGCGATGATATCACGGTCTCACTTTGGGATGTGACAACAGGTAAAGTGATGCTCTCATATACAGGACATAGCGCACCCGTGTACGCTCTGGCGTGGTCGCCGGATGGTACAACGATTGCCTCGGCGGGCGATGATGCGGCTATCCAACTTTGGAATGCCAAAACAGGAATCCTTCACTACACGCATCGTGAGCATACCCAACCAATCTACTCACTCTGTTGGTCGCCGGATGGACGGCGTATCGCATCTGGTGGGGCGGAAAGTGTCGTGCAAATCTGGACCATGCTGCAAGAGCCACCAAAACAAGCGAAACGCACACTGTTGCGCACGCTCAGCCTACTGCTCTCGCCAACACAGATGCAGAAAACCCTGCAAGGCCACTACGGGAAAGTGAACGATCTGGCCTGGTCACCGGATGGACGGCGTATCGCCGTCGCCAGCAGCAACTATCAAATTTCCGTCTGGGATGTGCTAACGGAGCGGCAAACCTTTTTTTATCGCACGAGCAGCACTGGTATGAAAAATGCGATTGCCTGGTCGCCGGACGGGAAACATTTGGCCGCTGGCAGCAATGACAAGACGGTGCAAATTTGGAATGCCAGCACGAAGCAACTGGTATCAACCTACTATGGGCATGCGGGCTATATCATGGATGTCACCTGGTCGCCGGATGGCTCACGTGTGGCTTCGACGGGCGTGGACCGCACGATCCAGGTCTGGCAAGCTAACTGAGCAATGCAGCAGATAGCCGTTGCTTATCTGCTGATTGGCTTATATCTGCTCTCGATTTTTGCCAGAGCCAGGGCCAGACGTTCGGTATGTGCAGGTAGACCAACGGTAACGCGCACGAAATTGTGTAGATAGGGATGGTTGAAATAACGCAGGAGTATGCCATGCGACTCGACGATGCGCTTCAATTCATCCATACGTATCTCCTCTTCACGGATACGCGCAAGAATGAAATTGCCCTGAGAGGGTATGGGTTCCAGGTATGATTGCTGGGAGAGCAGATCAAACAAACAGGTGCGCTCCTCGACGATACGCCGCACGTTTGCCAGTGTGTAGTCAAGCTGATGGAGCGTCTCGATAGCTGCGATATGACCGGCTAGATTGACCTCGAAGGGACATTGTGCGCGTTTGAGGTAGGTGACAATCCACTCGGGGAAGATGCCATAGCCGATACGCAAACCCGCCAGGCCCGCCCATTTGCTAAATGTGCGCATTACCACGAGATTGCGATAGTGTGGGACGAGATGGGCCAGGCCATGTGGCTTCTGAGAGAACTCAACGTATGCTTCGTCGACCATTACAATCCGCCCTGTGTCGAGCAAGGCCAGCACATCCTCTTCATCGATAGGGTTGCCCGTCGGGTTGTTGGGCGAACAGAGTACAATGAGCTTGGTTTCAGGTGTAAGGGCAGCGAGAACGCCCTCGACATCGACCTCATAGTCATCGGTACGTGGCACTTCCAGTACGTAGGCTCCGCAGAATGTGGTGATAAAGGTGTAGAGAGAGAACGTGGGTGGGCAACAGATAATATTATCGCCAACAGAGAGAAAAATGTGCCAGAGAAGATTGATCAATTCGTTGCTACCGTGACTGACCACGATGTGCTTGCTGTCCACCTGTGTATAGGCAGCAAGAGCCTCGCGCATCTCGGTTGAGTTCGTATC
>DAICZM010000654.1 GCA_027311145.1 Ktedonobacterales bacterium | reverse complement strand
CGTTTCTCTTGCTCCTAGCTCGTTTTCATTGTGGCGAACGAGGGTGTAGCCAACACCTGGAACAGTGAGAATATGCACCGGCTTGCTCGCGTTCGGCTCAATCTTCTGGCGCAAGTGACGAATATGGGCTTTGATCAAACCCGCATCCCCTTCGCCATTATAACCCCAAATATGTGTTACGATCTGCTCTGTTGTACATACATCATTCGCATTCATCGCTAGCAGATGCAACATCTTACTTTCTGTGGGAGTCAGGCGTGAGACTTTTCCGTTCGTTGTCACCTCATTATGCAGCGCATCAACACAAATTGGCCCGACTGTGATAATCGAAGACGGACGTTGATCCAGCGTTGAACGCGCTCTACGACTGACGGAACGAATGCGCGCGAGTAATTGTGCGGGGAAAAATGGCTTACGCAAATAATCATCCGCACCAGACTCCAGGCAGCGCACTTCATCTTGTACATCTTTACCATCATTGATGATTACTACTAATGCATCATGCTTGCTGCGTAAGTCGCGGCATAATGCGAGTGTATCTACATCTTTCAACATAATATCCATAATCACTAGGTCTGGACGCTGCTCTATCCATTCACTTCTTGCTCGCTCTGCCGTATATGCACGCCGCACATCATAGCCCAGCGTCTTTAACCAGCTTGTTAGCATCTCCACCAAATCACGGTCACTATCAACAACCAGTAGCTTCATTGGCACTCCTCTCTAGTTTAACCGTACAAAGCGACATATTATACAACAACCACATCGCCCATCAAAAGAATCAGAACGCTTTTTATAAATCATAACAGCTATTTATGTGAATTTGATGAGATTTTTACAATTATAGAGATTACGACATAAAAATACATGGTTATCGATACGATAGACGCGGTTGCTTTAACAATACGCCAATGCTATAAATATGCGGTGAGGTTACCAGGAAAGATGCTCGCTTATTTCATCCCGGATTTGTAAGCTCATCTATATGTAGGAAAAAGCCAAATACAGGTACATACTATTCGAGTGTTTCTGACTATATACTATTCCCCCCTGTATACGTCAGGATAGCTCATCTGCATAGAACAATAACATATACCTCTGTATATGTCACCTCTCAATAAATGTGTAGTACTATTGAGCTATTCTCTCTTACAAAAGATACTATAGCCTAATTTTAAGCGCAATTCAATATGCCCTATTGGTATTTTTTCACAAATTTGAAGCAGTATTTTTTCTCACTACCGGTATTCACTTTTTACTTTATTAAATTTTTTCATGCTGATATATTATTTGCATGATTTGCTTTGCTGCCTGTATCTGCGGCATATGTCCTATATGTTCTAAAATAATCAACGTGGAGGCAGCAATACCTGCATGAAAATCATAGGCGCATGCCAGGGGAAAAAGACCATCGCGCTTGCCCCATATGATGACGCTCGGCACATCCACTTGGGGTAAGACAGCAGTAAGTTCTTCGTCAGGATCATAGCCTTGAATAAAACCAGCATAGGCGGGCTGTTGTGATGTGCGCACAACGGCATCGAGCAGAAATGCAGGCCAGGGCATGCGATAACCCCAGATACGTTGCATCGTCTGCCATGCAGCGGCGCGATCGGCTGCGTAGGGGGAATGTGTTTGCGCACCGCGCAGACCGGCACTATTCAGTAGATACAGGCGATGGACACGTTCAGGATAGCTGGCGGCAAATTGTGTCGCGATCCAACCACCCAGCGAATTGCCAACCAGAATAGCACGTGGATAACCCAAAGCATTGAGGAAGCGTTTGAGGTAGAGGACATGTGTACGCACATTTACACCCTCAGGGGCTAGGGGTGTTTGTCCAAAACCGGGCAGGTCGGGGGCGTAGACGAGGAAGTCCTTGCTTAAAAGCAGGAAAAGCAAACTCCAGACCTCTGCTGAGTTTCCCAAACCATGAATAAGAAGCAAGGGGATGCCACGCCGGCCAGCGCAGTAGTAGTGCATAGGCACGCCATGCAGATCACAAGTATACTCACGCGCTCCTGCAA
>DAICZM010000653.1 GCA_027311145.1 Ktedonobacterales bacterium | reverse complement strand
AAGCAGCCCCGCCGCCAGGGATCACGCCTTCTTCGATAGCCGCACGTGTTGCAGATAGCGCATCCTCAACACGATGCTTCTTCTCTTTCAGCTCCACTTCGGTAGCCGCGCCAACCTTAATCACGCCAACGCCACCAGCCAGTTTCGCCAAACGCTCCTGGAGCTTCTCGCGATCATAATCGCTGGTCGTCTCCTGGATGAGCGCACGAATCTGACGCACGCGAGCATGAATCGCGTCTTCGGAACCTGCCCCTTCAACGATGATCGTGTTATCCTTCGTCGTGGTAATCAGACGGGCACGGCCCAGATCACGCATGGTAGCATTTTCTAGTTTCAAGCCACGCTTCTCGGTAATGACACTTGCACCCGTCAGGATAGCAATATCTTCGAGCATGGCCTCGCGGCGATCACCAAAGCCAGGAGCCTTGATCGCCAGCACGTTGAAAGCTCCACGCATCTTGTTAACCACAAGCGTCGCCAGAGCCTCGCCATCCACGTCTTCGGCAATAATTACCATGTTCTTGTTACCGGACTGCAAGACACGCTCCAGAACCGGCAGAATGTCGGCAATCGCGCTAATCTTCTTATCGGTAATCAGGATATAAGGATTCTGAAGCTCTGCCTCGGTGTTGTCGGGGTTCGTCGCCATGTAGAGAGAGATAAAGCCACGGTCAAACTGCATACCTTCCGTGTACTCTTTTTCCATCTCGATGCCACGACCCTCTTCCACCGTGATGACGCCGTCTTTGCCGACTCTTTCCATCACTTCGGCAATCAGCTCACCAATTGTGCTGTCTGCTGCCGAGATTGAGGCCACCTGAGCAATCTCTTCGCGTGTCTCAACCGGCTTGCTCATCGATTTGATCTCAGCAATAATCGCCTCGACGCCCGCTTCCAGGCCACGCCGCAGAATCATCGGATTCGCACCCGCCGCCAGATTCTTCAGGCCCTCGGTAACGATAGCTTGCGCCAACACGGTTGCTGTCGTCGTGCCGTCGCCCGCGACATCATTGGTCTTGGTCGCGACTTCTTTAAGCAACTGCGCGCCCATATTCTCAAAGGGATCAGGCAGGTCAATATCGCGAGCGATGGTCACACCGTCATTGGTAATCGTCGGTGCACCAAATTTTTTGTCCAGAACGACGTTGCGCCCCTTCGGACCAAGCGTCACCTTCACAGCCCCTGCTACCGCATCGATACCCTTTTTCAGCGAGTAGCGAGCCTGCTCATCAAATTGCAAACGTTTTGCCACGACTTCAACTCCTATTCAACGATACCCATGATATCGTTTTCGCGCAGAATCAAATACTCTTCACCGTCAATCTTGACTTCCGTGCCAGAGTATTTGGCAAATAGCACGCGCTGCCCCACCTGAACCTCTAGCGTGGTGCGCTTGCCATTATCCAATACTTTGCCAGGGCCAACCGCGAGGATTTCGCCTTCTTGTGGCTTCTCTTTCGCGGTGTCCGGCAATACAATTCCGCTCTTCGTCACTGTCTCACGAGCCAGTGGCTTGACAACAATGCGATCACCCATTGGTCGCAGTCGAGTACTAACCATTGTCATGTTCACGCCTCCCTATCTGTCATATCTGCATTATCAAGTAGATGCGAGAGACCACTTGTTACTAGTTTTTTTAGCACTCTTCACATGAGAGTGCGAACCTGTCTAATAATACACCATGATTGCCCTCTATGCAAGAGGGAATTTTGTTTGCAATCTACAATTTCGCCGCAATAAAAAGCGTGGGGACTGCAATTAACCAGTCCCCACGCTTTTCCTTTGTCTTACTCTAAAGTGCTTTCCCATCTCCCACATATCCACCCCACGCGATGTGCTTTCCCACCTTCATGCTCCTCTCCCCACTTACCACCCCACACGCTACGGTACATTATCTCCCAACTTCCACCTTGACCACCGTACCCGTAGCACTCTTCGCCCACCCACCCATCATCTTCCATAAATACCCCTGGAGCACCTTCACTCACCACTTTTCGTCAGCCACATCGCTACACTTTTACCCCGTCTTCCAT
>DAICZM010000652.1 GCA_027311145.1 Ktedonobacterales bacterium | reverse complement strand
ATCTTATCTATAAATCATAAATTTTTATTTACCAGTAGATCAAAGTAAACAAATTTATCCAATTCCACGAACGTCTTCATCGCGTGCGTTAAAGTGACGCGTGATCTCCCCCCGATTTGATAGAGTCCCAAAAGCTGAGATATACTTGATCAAATCAGGAAAGGGATCATCATGGCAAAGGTTCAAAAAACCTATACACGAGAGTTTAAAAAGGAATTGGCGGAACACGGCAACGAGGCATTTCCAGGGAAAGGGCATCAAACTGCGCTGGAAGAAGAAAACCGTCGCTTGAAACGCGAACTCGAAAGAGTCCAGCAGGAGCGTGATATCCTAAAAAAAGTTGTGGGCATCTTTTCGCGGGAATCCAGATGAAATAGCAGTTTATTGAACAACACAAGCAGGAATTTCCGATTATCGTCATGTGCCGCGTGCTGGATGTTTCGGAAAGTGGTTTTTATGCCTGGCGAAAGCGTCCTATCTGTCAACACCAACGAGAAGATGCCCAACTCACAGAAGAGCTTCGACAGGAATTTCGTGTTCATCAGGGGAGATACGGCAGTCCGCGTCTGCATGCAGAGTGACGTGATCGAGGACGAAGCATCGCTCGCAAGCGAGTTGCCAGGCTGATGCGGGAAGCAGGGTTATGTGCGAAGGGCAAACGGAGGAGGGTACTCACTACACGCCGAGACCCCTCTCATCCGGTCGCGCCCAATCTCTTACATCGGGAATGTACCGCAACAGAGCCGAACAGCAAATGGGTAACTGACATTACGTACATTCCACAGAGTTGAGCGGGGGAATTGCGCGTAAGTTTGTGAAGACAGGAGGGCTGTTTTGTGTACTATGAAAGCAGTGAAAGATGAAAAAAGTGAATATTGCGACCTCTTCGTGGATGCAAGCTGAAGGTTTGGTGAAACAGGTGCTTGAGGTGGTAGAGCATATTGTGCCTGTGGATATACAGGCGATGCAGGAGGCTCGTACACGACAAGATAGCTTAACCAAGCCACAGGGAAGTTTGGGGCAGCTAGAAGAGTTATCTGTGCGTTTAGCAGGCATGACACGTAAAGCGCGTCCACGTTTTGCGCAGAAAGCAGTGATAGTGTTGGCGGCAGACCATGGTGTGGCGGCAGAAGGAGTATCGGCATATCCGCAGGCAGTGACAGCGCAGATGGTACAAAATTTTCTTGCAGGAGGAGCGGCAGTGAATGTGTTGGCTCGGCAGGCTGGTGCGCGTGTGGTGATTGCTGATCTGGGCGTGTGTAGTGAGTTACCTGTGCATCCGCAACTATTGAGCAGGAAGATCGGCAATGGAACACATTCTATGACGCAAGGGGCAGCGATGAGCCAGCAAGAGACCTTACGTGCTATTTTGGTGGGTATCGAGATCGCGAAGGATGAAGCACAGCGTGGGCTTGATCTGGTGGCGATAGGTGAGATGGGGATTGGCAATACTACAGCGGCCAGTGCGATTGTGGCAGCGATTACAGGGTGTGCTGTCACAGATGTTACCGGAAGAGGAACAGGGATTGACGAAGAAGGCTGGCGGCGCAAAGTGGCATGTATCGAGCAGGCGTTAACCATCAATGCTCCCAATGCGGCTGACCCGCTTGATGTGTTGGCAAAAGTTGGTGGTTATGAGATTGCGGGACTGGTGGGAGTTATTCTGGGAGCGGCGTCGTTGCAAATCCCTGTTATTATGGATGGGTTTATTGCTAGTGTAGCGGCTCTGGTGGCAACGGAGTTTTGTCCGCTTGTGCGCTCCTATCTGGTTGCCGCCCATAGTTCAGTCGAGATCGGGCATAGAGTAGTGCTTGAGCGGATGGAACTGATGCCGTTGCTCAATCTGCATTTGCGTCTGGGTGAAGGGAGTGGTGCTGTGATTGCGATGCATCTGCTAGATGATGCAGTTGCGCTACTCGATGAAATGGCAACGTTTGGGGAAGCAGGTGTCTCAGAGCAAACCTCGGTATAGGTCTTTGAAGGCGTAGTGTCAGACAGCCTGACCTGCTTGAAATGGCACGAGGAGAGCAGGTTTGAA
>DAICZM010000651.1 GCA_027311145.1 Ktedonobacterales bacterium | reverse complement strand
AGCGTGTGGTTGACTAACTGCCCATCGTCGAGTCGCTCGACAAACGTTTCGTCGCGTGTCTGTTTAACACGTTGGGCAATTTGTTCCATTGCCCATGCCAGCGGTTTCACTTCCCAATGGTCGCTATAAGGGGCGCGATAGAGTACCTGCGTCAGGCGACTAGCATTGACTGTATATTGAAATGTGGCAGACCCTTTGGGACAGAGTGTGCCATGATTAATAGGGCTATCGGGATTGCCCTCGATATCAATGACCTTGCCATCTTTTACATAGACATTGAGACCGCAGCCAACAGCACAATAAGGACAAACGCTTTTTACCACCCTGGCATCACGAATACGCGGTGCTTTCTGGCGTCCTTCTACGCTGAATGGCTGCACGTTAGAACCGACTTCCAATGCGTGTGCGACAACGGATCGTACAGCATTTGGCAGTACGGGAAGTACAGTAGATTTTCGCATGTGAGTTCCTCATTAAGGATAGAAAAAGAACAAATCGACTTGTGGGAAATAAATTCTGCTTCTATGCCCATTGTACCATATCAGGGGTTATAGAAACCAACGGATTATCATTTTTTTGCGCTGTGCGGGCGAAAAGATGCCTTTGACACGATATGGGCAGAGAGCCGGAACCTCATGGGTTGCGTTCTGACTCTCTGCTGTTCAGCTTAGACGATGAGATGTGCTTATGAGCCGGCTTGGCCGGAAACCGCTGAAGTGTTGCGTTGGGCTATGGCACGGGCGACGAAGGGTAGTGCTGTGCTGATGACCAGAATGACAGCAATGATGTAGATGGCGGTATGATAGTCGATGCTAGCAATCAGGAGTGGGCCAACGATACCGCCAGCACTCCACGCTGTGAGCATGGCTCCGTAGATTGTGCCGGAGTTTTTAGGGCCAAAGAAGTCAGCCGCGAACGCGGGCATTGTCCCAAAACCGCCGCCATAGCAGAGACCTATCAGTGCTGCTGGAATAAGTAGAAAGCCAAAGCCACCGGCACCGATCTGGGCCATAATCAGGAAAGCAACAATTTGGACAACGAAGATGCCAACGAAGGTGAAGGGGCGCCCAATGGCATCGGAGAGCCACGCCCAGAAGAGACGACCCGCTCCATTGAAAATGGAGATCGTACTGACGATGACGGCGGCAGTCACCGCGTCGGCTCCGGTCAATTTCTGCGCAAGTGGCGAGGCAACCGAGATCAAGGCAGCTCCTGCAGTGACGTTAAGGGCCAGAATGAGCCACAAGACATACCAACTTGGGTTGGTCAGTGCCTCTTTCAGCGTGAAATCGCGTGCAGAGCGAATGCCCTGCTGTGTCACGGATGGCGTCCAACCGTCAGGTGCATAGCCGTCGGGAGCCTTGCGGAAGAGCTGTGAAGCCGCAACAACGACGATGAGGTAGGCAATGCCAAGATAGGTGAAGGTTGCTCCGACACCAATGCCCGTTGGTTTGAGCAGTGGCGCGGCAATCTGGCCAGTGAAGAGGGCCCCCAGACCAAAACCTGCCACAGCCAGGCCGGTGATGAAGCCACGGCGGTCGGGGAACCATTTAATTAGCATTGCCAGCGGGACGATATAGCCGAGGCCAATGCCAATGCCGCCAAGAATACCATAGGTGAGATAGAGCAGGAACAAGTTATGGGCGGGTGTCGTCACGCCGGCCAGAATAATGCCCAGGCCGTAGAGAAGACCGCCGAGCGTTGCAATGACTCTGGGGCCGAGACGGCTCTGGAAATAGCCGCCGAAACCGGCTGTGATTCCGAGTGCCAGCAAGGTAATGCTGAATGTCAGGTTTGCGGCAGCTTTCGGTGCGCCATATGTTTTCATGACGGGAAGCAGAAAGACGCTCCAGGCATAGACCGAGCCGAGAGCAAGCTGGACAACGAATGCCGAGATTGCGATGATCCAGCGATTGGGGAGTGATGCACTGGTGACAGATGGGCTACTCACGAAATGATTCCTCCTTGAACATAAATGAACAATGATGAGAAGGATCCGTCAGGCGATACAGGACAATATCTACGACAGTGTAGAAACATGCCCTATGTAAGTA
>DAICZM010000650.1 GCA_027311145.1 Ktedonobacterales bacterium | reverse complement strand
ATACCTGGCTGCGTCAGTGGATGGGCAAACGTCCCTATGAAATGCTCTTTGAGCCACTCTTCATCGGTAAATTTGGCGCGCTCTATGACCAGATTGCCCTCCCCTGGTTCTGGGCACGTTTCCATGACCGCACGACGCGCCTCGGCTACCTCAAGGGTGGCTTTCAGCAACTCTATGAACGCCTTGTCGAGGGCATCCTGGCACAGGGCGGCAAAGTTTTGTTGGGCACGAGTGTTGAGCAGGTGGAGCGCGCTGGCGCACGTTGGCGCGTGCAGACCAGCCAGGGTACGTGGAATTTTGAGCGCGTGATCTCAACGCTACCCACACGCCTGACCTGCCGCCTGATACCAGAACTGCCCGCCGATTATCGTGCGCGCTACGACTGGGGACAAGTCTACGGGGCGCATTGCTTGGTGCTTGCGCTTGATCGCCAATTGACCGATAGCTACTGGATTAACATCTGTGATCGCGGCTATCCCTTCACGGGCCTCTTCGAGCATACCAATTTCTGTGCGCCCTCAGAGTATGGTGGGCGTCATCTGGTCTACCTGGGCAACTATCGCCCGATGGACGATCCACTGTTCACGATGAGCAAAGAGGCGGTGATGGAGCAGTTTTTCCCCCATCTCAAACGCATCGCACCTGCTTTTGATCCGGCGTGGGTGCAAGAAAGCTGGCTGTTCAAAGCAGCCTATGCGCAACCAATTGTCACCACCGATTATCGCAAGCATATCCCGCCGCTCTACACGCCGCTCGATAATCTCTGGGTTGCCAATATGTTCCAGGTCTACCCTCATGATCGCGGGCAAAACTACTCGTTTGAACTGGCGGAACGCCTGGTAAAACAAATTTTATAGAGATTCAATTTTGGTTTATGTGTGTTAAATATGATTTATTGCCCTTCCGTTGTTTAAGAGTATTTGAGAATAAATGAAAATAAAAAAGAGATATAGAATAGCTGTGCGGTTTATACGAAACCATTGACGGCATTGCAATGAGGCCATATAATGTGGATAATGTGCATTGATAATTAGTAGTATTTCCATTTTATCCGTGTCTTAGATTTTGGGATCGCTGAACGAATGCCGTATCTGGTGATGGATTATACCGTAAATGGCACGCTACGAGATCGCTATGAGACAGGCAACTCCGTCCCGCCGCGTACCGTTCTTTCCTATGCGCGTCAAGTTGGAATTGCACCAACTGATTGTAGATGGCGGAAACTACAAACGTCGCTGTGTGGCATAACATGCAAAAAATAGCTCACCAATTACATATTTGGTGAGCTATTTTTCTGTGTTATGCTTGTTAGATGGCGTTGCGAGAGAACTAGCCTTTGTTGACGGTGGAGAGGTCGATCTCGATGGTGACATCTTTGCTGACCAGCACGCCGCCCGCTTCCAGGGCTGCATTCCAGGTCAAGCCCCAGTCCTCGCGATTGACCTTGGCCTTCGCGCTGATGCCCGCACGCTGCATGCCGTAGGCATCTTTCGCCTGCCCAGCATACTCAGCCTTGAAGGTAACGGACTTGGTTACGCCGTGCATGGTCAGGTTGCCAGTCACGTTGTACTCGTTGCCACCTGTTGGTACGACGCTGGTGCTCTTGAAGTTGATGGTGGGATAGGTGCCGGCATCGAAGAAATCGGCAGAGCGCAGATGTCCATCGCGACGCTCGTCGCGGGTGTCGATGCTTGAGACATCAGCCTGAGCATCAACCCAGGAATTGGCCGGATTGGCCTCGTCGATATGCAAGCTGCCGCTGATGACATTGAAATGTCCGCGTACAGTAGTGATCATTGCGTGCTTGATGGAAAATAGCACTTCAGAGTGTGAGGGATCAATTTCCCAGGTCATTGTATAATCCTCCATTATGGTTGATTGAGTTATCATTGTTAGTTGTGTTTCTAACTACACAAAATATAGCATGTAAACTTATTTTTGTCAAGTGGCTAATTTTTAGTTAGTAGCACTCTGTCAAACGTGATTGCCTACCTATGCATGACACCCACATTGATACATCGTAGAAAAATGCGTATTGGGCGTGATAAATCACGCCCCTAC
>DAICZM010000064.1 GCA_027311145.1 Ktedonobacterales bacterium | reverse complement strand
TATATGTATAGTACCTATTATAAGCAGAGTTTGTCAAGGTAGCATTGCCACGCGGAATAGCTTATAATCGTATAACAACTAAGCAATTTTTACAGGCATGGGAGCCTGGCAAGGCGTCAATGGTTGCACGCACAAGCAAGAGAGGAAGAATGCGCAATGCATGTGAAAGTAGGCTGCGAGTTTCGGTACGAGGCGACATGGTCAACCCCTGCCGTCATGCAGGTGCAACCACGCTCAGATGGCGATCATCGTCTGTTGCGTGAGACATGGGAGACAACACCACACATTGATCTACACACCTATCAGGACTTCTATCAGAATACTTGCCAGCGCATGATGATCCCGGCAGGTGAGCCGATCATTCGCTATGACGCACTGGTCCAAGTCTCCGGCGAGACGGAGGAATATGCTCCCGATGCGCCGCAGTTGCCCGTCGATGCTTTGCCTGATGACGTGTTGCTTTACACCTTGCCCAGTCGTTTTTGTCTGTCGGATACTCTCTCTGATGTGGCCTGGCAGCAGTTTGGCATCCTGCCACCTGGCTGGTCGCGTGTGCAGGCGATTTGCGATTGGGTGCATAATAATATCCGCTTTCAATACGGAACTAGCAACGCTTTGACTACTTCTGCTGATGTCTACCAGCAGCGCATTGGCGTCTGCCGCGATTTCGCCCATCTGGCCGTGACCTTCTGTCGCGCTCTCAATATTCCTGCCCGTTATGTCTTTGGCTATCTGCCCGACATCGGCGTGCCTGTTCCAGATGAGCCGATGGATTTCGCTGCCTGGATGGAGGTCTATCTAGGGGACCGCTGGTGGACATTTGACCCACGCAACAACACACGACGCATCGGGCGTGTGCTGATCGGACGAGGACGCGATGCCCTTGATATTGCGATGGTCACTACCTATGGCATGCCGCGTCTGGTCAATATGACCGTTTGGGCCGATGAGGTTGCGGAAACGGTAGGGGCGTGACAATGGCTTTCGACGAAATAAAAAACCTGCCGACCGATATTGAGACGCACATGGCGACCATGCCCTTGCTTGACCATCGCGACGTGGATTGGAAGCGCGTGCAGCGCACTGCCTACCTCTTGCATCAGCAATTGCGCTATGTCTATCCTGGCCCTATCCATGACCTGCAGCAACGTCTCGTGCTGCTCCCACCTGAAAGATATGGCGATCAGCGGCGCGTGGTCTATCGCCTGGAGGTCTCCGCTGAGCAGAACACGGTACGCACGTATAGCGACAATTTTGGCAATTGCGTAATCGAGGTCTGTGTGCCCTCGGTTGCGCAATCGATCGAGTTTGAGGCGTGGATTGTCGTGGAACGTTCCGCCAACTATGGTCCCCATTACGTACCCGCCGAGTTGCTGAATGCTCCCTATTGCCGCGAAGTATCGGCTTTGACGCGACCAGATGATGCCTTGCGCCAGATCGCCGCCGAGTTGCAAGCTATACCTGTACAGGATGAAGAGATTCCAGGGCTGACATTAGCACGTCGCATCAACGAGCGCGTCTATCGGGCCTTCACATATGCGCACGATGTGACCGATATCCATACGACTGCCGCGCAGGCGTTAGGGTTGAAACGTGGTGTCTGCCAGGATTATTCGCATGTGATGCTTGCCCTCTGCCGCCTGTGTGGGTTAGCGGCGCGCTACGTCTCCGGCCATCTGCTGGGCGAAGGTGGCACGCATGCCTGGGTCGAGGTCCTGTTACCCGCCCCTGGCCGTTCCGCTGAAGCTATCGCCTGGCCCTTTGACCCGACGCACGGCGACGAGGCCAGCCTGAACTATCTGACCATCGCCGTCGGGCGCGACTATTACGATGTGACCCCCACGTCAGGAACCTACCGCGCCCCCTACGCAGGACAACTCTCGGCCCACAAGCGTGTTGACCTGACCGAGCTGGAGTACACGCCGTAAAGAGAATGAAGCGTGTACAACAAATGAATTTGGTCATCGAAAATGTTGTGTAGTGCTCTGTCAAACGTGATTGCCCACTTTTGTGTAAGGAAACAAGGACAAGTGCATAGGGAGGTTTGTGGGTTATCGTCAATGACGTTTGACAGAGCAGTACATGATTCCATCACGCCCCTTGCGGCATTTTGGGCACATAAACACAACCTCCACATCCTATAGGTATCTCTGCTGCTCTATTGTCGCACGTGTAGTAGATGAGATACACTGCTTGTCAGCTAATAATGAGTGTTTCCGCTTATTTGCCCAGCAATTGGAATATATGGTAGAAGTCGATGGAGGGCTGTAACATCTCGCCATCTCCATGTTACCCCTTTCGTTGCCGTGAGGTGTTCGCTTCTGCGATCTCTCACATGCCTGTACCATCGACTCACCCTTTTCTGACACTGGAAAGGAAGATGATAGATGCAAATAGACCTTCCCGCTTCGTGGGAGACTGTGCTTGCCGACGAGTTTAGCATGCCGTATTTCCAACAATTGGCGCAATTTGTTGATGGGGAGCGTGCCCACGAAACCGTTTTTCCTCCCGAGCAGGATATGTTCGCAGCCTTGTGCTATACGCCCTATGAGCGCGTGCGCGTGTTGTTGCTCGGACAGGACCCCTACCACGATGATGGACAGGCGCACGGCCTGAGCTTCTCTGTGCGTCCTGGTATCAAACCGCCGCCCTCGCTGGTCAATATTTTTAAGGAGTTGTGCAACGATCAGGGCTGCTGCATTCCTGATAATGGCTATCTTGTGCCCTGGGCCGAGCAGGGAGTGTTACTGCTCAACGCTGTCCTGACCGTGCGCGCCCATAGCCCGAACTCACACAAAAATCGTGGCTGGGAGCAGTATACCAACGCGATCATCCGCGCAGTGAACGCGAAAAGCACTCCCGTGATTTTTGTGCTGTGGGGCAGTTATGCGCAGAAGAAACGCGCGCTCATTGATAAAACACGCCATCTGGTTATTCAATCGGCTCATCCTTCGCCCCTTTCGGCGCGCAACGGCTTCTTTGGCAGTCGCCCCTTCTCCAAAATCAATGCTGCGCTGATAGCACGTGGCGAAGCTCCGATAGATTGGCAATTGCCAGACAGCGTGTGATGCTTGTTAGATGCGATCAATCGGTTCATACGGGTTGATGGATGCCTGTGCTATAATGGCGTTATTATTATCTTGTAGAGCATAAGAGGAGATCACATATGGCAACGCCATCCACACACGCGCCGTTTACTCCACAAGCACCGCTTATTCTGGCCATCGATGTTGGTACATCTTCTACGCGTACACTGTTATTTGACGCGCAAGGGAGGACGATCCCCAACGTGCATGCCCAACAGACGTATAAACTGAATACTTCGGCGGATGGTGAGGTCTCGGTTGATGTGGATATGCTGGTCGATGTGGTGATCCAGACGATTGATGCGGCTCTGCAAGCGGCAGGTGATCTAGCGCAACAGATTGGCGCGGTCGCCATCGATACCTTCTGGCATGGCTTGTTAGGCGTCGATGCGCAGGGCAAGCCACTAATGCCGCTCATCACGTGGGAGGATACGCGCTCACAGCAGGCGGCGTTAGAATTGCGCAAGCAGCTTGACGAGCAGGCGGTCCACGCGCGCACAGGGGCACGTTTCCACGCCAGTTACTGGCCCGCCAAGCTGCGCTGGCTTGCGCAAGAGCAGGCTGCGATGTATCAACAGGTTGCGCAGTGGCTCTCGTTTGGCGAGTATCTGCATCGCAAGCTGCTTGGGCGTTCGGTCTGTAGCCTGTCGATGGCCTCGGCAACGGGTCTGCTCAACACGCGCAAACTGGCCTGGGACGAGGAACTGCTGGCGGCTCTCCAGGTGCGCCCGGAACAGTTGCCGCCACTGGGGGATACGGGTGATGGGCTACAAGGCTTGCAGGCAGAGTATGCGACGCGTTGGCCTGTATTGCAGCAGGTTGCGTGGTTTCCCGCGATTGGTGATGGCGCGGCTGCTTGCCTCGGTTCTGGTTGCGCGGGCATCGGGAACTGGTCGATGACTATCGGCACGTCAAGCGCACTCCGTGTGGTCGTGCCGCCAGAACTGGTCACGCCACCGATGGGCCTCTGGCTCTATCTACTCGATAAGCGGCACGCCGTGTTAGGTGGCGCACTGAGCGAGGGTGGCAACCTACTCGCCTGGCTCGACAAGACGCTCCAATTGCCCGCCCTTGCCGACGCGGAACCGCTAGTGGCGGCCATTCCACCTGCTGGACATGGTTTGACGATGCTGCCCTTCCTCTCAGGAGAGCGTAGTCTGGGCTGGCATGCTGAGGCGCGCATGACGATTAGTGGGCTGAATGTGTATACGCAACCTGCGGACCTCTTACGTGCAGGCATGGAGTCGCTGGCCTATCAACTTGACGGCGTGTATCGCCAGCTACAAACAACCCTCGCGCACCATGAACAGGAGACGCCACGTGTGATTAGCAGCGGGGGTGCGCTACTTAACTCGAAGACCTTGCAACAGATCATCGCGGATACGCTGGGAACGCCGCTCTATCCCTCGCTCAACCTGGAAGCCTCAGCGCGTGGGGCGGCTCTGATGGCTCTGCACGCTCTAGGTATCATTGCCGCGATCGAGCAGATTCCGCCCGCGCTGGATGCTCCCACAATGCCCAATCCCGCCCATCAGGCAACCTATCAGCAAGCCGCAGAGCGGCAGCGCAAGCTGTATGCAGCATTGTTGGGCTAATGATCACGAGTGGGGAGCAGGGATAGAGGCGCGTTTGGCAATTTAACGTGTCAAGTGGTCAAAATCCCGATAAGCTCCCTACAAAATTTCCTGGTTGATGCTGAGCGATTTATCGCTTTACCGCTGTAATCATGGTTGCCAGGGGGGTGAAGAGGCTATACTGCTGCACCTGCTCCATGCCTACATTTTCAAGCCACTGCCGAACCGCTGTGAAGGGATAGCAGGTTCCGCCCACTGTTGTCATCGTCAGAGCCATGAAGTGTACCATCAGAGCCGCGAGGCGCATGCGATAGCGGCGGTTTGTAACCTGATCGACGTAGATCAGCATACCGCCTGGTTTGAGCGTGCGCGCTACTTTTGCCAGCACAGCCTGATTGATTGCAGGTTGCAACAGATGGGCGATATGAAAATAGAGCGCGACATCAAACTGATTTTCCATAGGTGCGGCAAAGTCGTCGCGCACGATATCAGAGTAGACGAAACTCAGGCGATCTTGCAGTCCGCTCTGTTTGGCTGTACGCTGACCTGCCTCAATTCCTGGCTGGATATCAACAATCGTGGCGTGCAATTTTGGATACTTGCGGCAAAAGAGGACACTATAGGCCGCGTGTGAGCCACCAACATCAAGCAAAGCCGTGGCATTCGTAGGGATAGGGGCACGCATGATTGGTTCACTGCCCAGAACTGTTGCCAGAGCCGCCAGACCCGCGTAGTGGCGTTCGAGTTGAGCTTGAGTCTGAGGCACGCTGGCATCTTCTTCATAGGGCATGCGCATGGCTGCTTTATTGCTTTGCACGATCTCTGGTAGATGGTCCCAGATTGCAACGATATCCGGGCTGTGGATGACGTAAGGTGCGACATTGAAGCGTGAGCCGCTTGTGAGCCAGCGTTGAGCCAGATTAGTGTTGCGGTATACGCCGTTTTTCTGGCGCAGATAGCCCGTTTCGACTAGAACATGTAATAGCAGTTGTAGACCGCAGGGATCGCAGTTCACGCGCCCAGCCAGTACATTGAGTGGCAAGGGATGCTTACTGAGGGCATCGAAAATTCCTATTTCGCAGGCGGTGATCAGGGCCTTCGCGATACCTGGGGCCAGCGGTGTATCCAGTAAGGGCGTGGGTAGTAGATTAAGGCGTTGTAAGAGTGACTCGAGAAGAGTGAGACGTAGTGGCATCAGACAATAGCTCCTAAAATCCAGCCGCCAACCAGCAAAAGGCCAGTTAGGATGACCAGATAGAAATAGATTTTGCGGCCTCGTGTCGTGCTATAGAACGTTGGGAAGAGCGCGAGCAGCCCCCCCAGGAAGGCTGACAGCACGAGTGTTGGAATAATAATTGCTGGTAAAGCAGAAACAGTGTGCATTACTGTTAACAATGTTATCAAAGAAAGAGTAAGCAAAACAAGTAATGTGCTGACGAGAAGCGAGCGTTTGACGCCAAGCAGTACGGCGAGCGTGCGCACGCGGCTGGCTGAGTCATCTTCAATGTCAGGCAAGGAATTAGCGAGGTTGAGGGAGACGCCAAACAGGGCCGCTATTGGCACGAGCCAGAAGAGTAGCGATGTGTAGTGTCCCACGCCCACAAAGGCATAGACAGGAATAAGTGGAATGGCGAGAGCAAAGACAATACCGCTCAACGGCGTGGCTTTCAGTCCCAGATTGTAGCCTTGCCCTAAGACTAGATAGAGGAGCGAGATCAGTAGCGCAATCGGTGGGAGTGGCAACAGCAGTAGTAGCATCAATACCATGCAGAGCAATCCAATGACCAAGGCCTCATAAGGGCGTATCAGACCGAGCGGAAGCGGTTTTTGCTTATGCCCAGTGGCATCCACGCGGCGATCACAATAATCGTTAATGATGGCAATCGAGAGCTGCATGGCGAGATGTGCCCCAATCACGAGTGCAAGTGTGGACCAGATCAAGGTGGGCCAAGCGGCGATTAATGCAAAGATAGTGACCGCAATCGTGTGGAATAGAACGGGTAGCGGATGGCAGAGTAGGTAGAGGCCCCGCGCGATCTCGATGGGTCGGCGTTGTTTGACTGTCTCCATAGCAACTTCTGGCTCACCTTCGTCGTTTTAGATAGCACATGAATCATAGCATAAAAATGTATGTTGTGCTGCATGCCTTTGTTAGATAGACGTTCGGCGAGATGACTTTTTGAGGATACATTGTTTGGTAGCTGGTAATAGTAGTTCACCTACCAGACGGGCAAACGCTCTAGCATCGCTTTATACCAGAGTGTGCGCATTTCGCTGCCCGCAACCATCAGGGTGATGCTAATGCCGAGGATTGTGCCAACGACCCAGAAGACCAGTGTGACCGTGCTATCGCTCATACCCATGAATTGGTGCTGAATAATGCTAAATGTGAGCAAGAGGATATTGTGGCCATTGGCGATGGGTAACGAGTCGCGCAAGAGTGGTTGAGACAGAATAATGCTCAACGTGGTAACCGTGGCGAGGAAAATGGCGGCCAGCAGTTCCCAGAGGGAAGGACGAAGTAAAATATAAGGTTGCTCGTGTTGCATGCGCGGATGAGCAGCGACACGCTGCATGATGGTGACTGTTAAGTTTGCAGGCTCTTTAACAGGGTTAATGGAGCGCAAGGCATGCGTCAACTCCTCGAGGAGGAAAAGCTCTTCCTGACACGCCGCACAGTGCGTGAGGTGTGCCTCAAGGGCGCGTACCTGCTCAAGTGTGAGTTGATGATCGAGATAGTATTGTAATTGCCGTGCGGCTTTTGAACAGCGCATTACGTGCCTTTCGTTTTATTGTCCCTGTCGCGCTCAAAAGATTCCAGGCGTTCTTTCAGCAGATTGCGCGCCCTGAATAAATGTGTTTTAATAGTACCGACAGGCATAGTAAGAATCTCTGCTATTTCCTCGTAGGTCATCTCTTGCAAATGCCGTAATACCAGCACAATGCGATATTTGGCGGGAAGCAGCGAGAGTTGATTGCGCACATGTGCTTGGCATTCTTGCGCTTCAAGGATAGCATCGGCGCGTTCTCCCAGTCTCTCTTGTTCCATTTGCTCGATCTGCATTGCCGCTTGTAAAGCTTTATCGCGTTTGCGCACTTCAAGCTGTTTTAAACTACAATTGTAGGCAATGCGGTAGAGCCAGGTAGAAAAACGTGCATCGCCGCGAAACGATGGCAAGCCTTGCCAGGCAGCAAGAAACGCCTCTTGCGTGATCTCGTTAGTTTCTTCGTAATCTTGTATGATGCGATAGACAAGATTGAAGACCCGCCGCTGATGGCGCTGAACTAAGAGCGCAAAGGCATCCTGATCGCCGTTGCGACTGGCGGCAACAAGCTGTGCTTCGTCCTGTTCGACGCTATGTATAGCGAAACCTGATAGGGAGAACCCTATCTGTTGTGATGATTGCAATAGATGCTCGTTCATACTTACTCATTAGAGGGTTATTGGGCGGAAAATGTTTCAAGGATTTGCATAGACATCTATGTAGATGCGAATGAAACAATCCGTATGTTTCTTCTATCATACCATATATATGTGGCGAATAAAATGAGGTATAGCGTATGTTGTCAAATGTTGCCATCATTTTCTTGCTTTCGCTGGCAGTTTTCTTCGGATGTATTGTTCTCCTGCGCTATTTGCACCATAAAGAGCGCATGGCACTAATCGTACAGGGTATTCAGCCGCAGTCGCAGGTGCGGCGCAACCGGGGAATATTGCGAGCGGGTTTAATTATTGCAATGGTTGGGTTAGCTCTGACGGTTGGCCTCTATCCGGTCGGCTTTTTGTTGCCCGCCAGTTTTACCGCGACACCGTTTCATCTTGGTCCCTGGCTACTACCGGGCTTGATTCCACTCGGCGTTGGCATTGCGCTGATCGGTAGCTATTACTTGGAGTCGGGTGGCAGTACGCCCGAAGAAGAACGTGAAAAAAAGAACATTACCTCATTAAGAGAGCATAGAGAGCGTGAGCGGCGTGAACGCCAAGAGCCTCACTGAAAACGAGTGGGCGCAAATGGTTGGATCATGGTGGGTAAATGTCCAGTTATGAGATATATTGCAATGCTTTGGCCTGTGATAGCACTGAGCATGATGCCGACGCTATTGTGACCGACGGCCAGTGTCACATTCTCCCAGCCGTCAACGGGGCCTAAAACAGGCCGTGTATCGGGCGTATGGGGACGCAGTCCGGCCCACGCGCTCAGCAAGGTGCTGTCTTGCAGGGCGGGCACAAAGCGATACGCGCTTGTGAGCAGGCTGTCTGTGTCTTCGGGGGTGACGCGGGTATCGAAGCCCACGGCGTCCTTTGTCGCTCCCACCAGTACGGTTTTTCCTCTAGGGATGAGATAAAGAGCCTCGCCAAAGATGAGCTTACGCAAGGGTGGTGTGGGTTGAGCAAGCAGCAGTATTTGCCCTCGCAAAGGCGTGATAGGTAGTGTGATATGAAGCCATGCTGCGCATTGTCCGGCCCACGCGCCTGTGGCAATGACCAGATGTTGGCAGGTGATCGTCTCACCCCGTGCAGTATGCACGCCCGCCACACGAGTATCCCGGTAGCTGAGACCCGTGATAGGCGTCTGTTCGTAAAGGTGCGCTCCCATCAGGCGTGCGGCTTGGGCAAAGGCTGCTGTTAGCGTATCTGCCTGTATCTGAGACTCCGCAGGTGCGTAGACAGCGGCACAGATATCGGGAGCAAGCTGCGGCTCATACTGACGCGCCTCATCGCCACTCAGCCAGTGCAATTCCAGTCCCAATGGCTGCCATGCCTGCATGCGTTTGTGCAGATGGGCAACACGCTTGGGATTGCGCACAGCCCGTAAGGCTCCCGTGCGCGCGTAGCCGAGCCGCAGACCTGTGTATTCTTCCAGTTCGGCGGCAACGGCAGGTAACAAGGTGTAGCCCGCGAGGAGCAGGTCTGCGAATGGTCCGGGGCCAGAGAGTGGTCCTAGCGGGGCAAGCAGACCAGCCGCCGCGCTCGATGCTTGTGCCCCGATGGTTCCCTGTTCGCAGACAATCACCTCGCGCCCACTTTTGCGCAAATAGTATGCGATGGCGCAGCCAATGATGCCGCCGCCAATAATCAGAATGTCAGTGTGTTGTTGCATAGTACGTTTCAAGGCTATAAAAAGGGTTTAAGTCGTTCTGCAAAGAGTTTTTGTTCATATTCATTATACCCTGACTGCTGCGCAGCATGGAGTGCGCCGCAATAAGCGAGATCCGTGCCGGTTTGTTTGGCATTGTTGAGCCAGCGGCGCGCCAGGCCTTGGGCGGTTTTTGCCACACCTTTGTAGCGATCTGTGTCAGAAGCATAGGCGGAACTGGTTAGTTCATCGTCGATTATGCGAGCATCAGATGGACTGAGGAGGTGACGGACTTCAGCGCGGAATGTACATGTGCTGTCGCAGTGTTCGCAGCCTGCGAATGGGCCTCGCTTACGCTTGCGTTGCTCCGCATCGTAGAGGCGAGCGAACGCATCCAGGTCACGACTGGCTAAGGTGAGGTCTTGCGTGCGAATGAGCGTCATCAGCCCTTGTGTCAGAGGGAGACGTAGCCGCTCCATCAGTGGATAGTTCCAGCCAGCAAAAGCCCCACGCTCTGCTAGTGTTGTCGCGCAGCCACGCACAATGGACATATACCACACAGCTTCGCGGCTCTGCTCTGTGGGTAATGAAGGCAATTCATGTTCGATAGTCTGTCTGAGCGTTTGTAGGTGCGCTAAAATACCATCTGGGTGGTAGACGATGCGCAACAAGATCGTCGCCCAAAACTTTCGGCTTTGTTCGTGTTCAAGAATGGTCCCTGCTGCGCGATAAAGAAAGGGGTCTGGTCCACCGAAGGGCGTGGGGCGACTACTGTAGAGGTACTTGTCAATGTCGGGGATGGCCTGATACGCTTTGACAGAGATCTCGTTGCTGCTAATCTGCTTTAGCTCTGCATTGCCGAGATGTGTCATTTTTTGCTTATAGTCATCTAGACGCACTAGATAGGCATGATCGGCTCCTTCGGCGAAGATGGCGGCCATCCCTGGTTTCAGAATACCTAGGTGCATTTTCTGTTCCGTGTTGAGGTTCATCGTTTGTCCTATGCTCTCACGGTCATCTTGCGCGATCAAGCGATGAACAATTTTCAAGTTTGTGTTTTTCAGTACATCAGGGGCGAGTTTGCTAGGAATCTGTTCGGCGACCAGCACGCCTTGCCCATAGGCACGTATCTCTGAAAGCATGTTCGTGAAGACCTCGATAGCCTGAGCGCGCATGTTGGAGGATTCCGTATCGACCTGCGTAGAGGTATTTTTTAGTAGGCGATGTGCTTCTTCAAAGACAAGTAGATGTTGCAGGCGGCCGGAGTACGCACCAGCATGGAGTCTGCGATACTCATAAAGTTTGGCGAGCAAAAGGCCCATCAAGAAGGTTTTCTCTTCGTCGCTGCCGATATTTTCTAATTCGAGCAGGGTCGGCTGCACGAGTAATTGCTGCATAGGGATACCTCGTGCTGTATCAAGCATTAGGCCCTTCGCACCGAGACGCATGGCTCCAATGCGCGCTTTAAGGCCGGCCTTAATGTTCTGCTCGATCTCCTGGTCGTAACGCAGGCGATTGGTCACAGCTTCGATCTTGTGATAGAGATCGGTCAGTGTGGGGAATACAGGATAACGCTGGCGTTCTTTCCAGTCCGGCAGGCGCATATTCATGCCGGTGGCGATATCCCAACCTTTATCTTCATAGACTTCGTGTAAAGCTGTTTCCAACACATAGGGCATGGGGGCATAGAGTACAAAAGCGGCATTGAAAACTGCTTTGAGAAAATCGATATGGTTGAGCAGTGGGAGACTGTCTTGATTGTCATCGCTTTCACACTCAAATGGGTTGAGGCGGAAGGGAGCGGTGGTATCATCGCCAAGCGTATAGATGCGTAGCTTTTGACGATTGGCAAGTGCGCGGCGCATGGCGCGATATTCGGTTTTGGCAGGTTCGATGATGAGGAATGGCACATTGGCGTTGACGAGGCGATCAAGCAGGTTCATCACGGTGGTTGTTTTGCCGCTACCCGTCACGCCGACTACTACAGCATGTTTGGCAAGATCATCAATGGTAATATTGAAGGTGTCTTGAATATCGTGACTATGCTGCTGAATATGGCCGAGTGCGATGGTTGTTTTGTTGATTGGTGGCATAAAATCGGTATCGAAAGTAACGAAATCGTGAATGGCGTAGCCGGGAACCTCTTCGCGTGGCAACTGGATGAGCGTCGCGACTTCCTCTGAAGTGAGGTAGGTGATGAACTCGCCGGGAGAGCGTCTATCAGCATTGGTGGCGTCACAGAGATAGGCGCGCATCGGATCGGGACGCGAATCGCTGCCTGAAAGCGTTCCTGTCAGGAGCGAAGAGAGGCGGCGCGCATCTTTGAGCGTGCTGGCTCCAAAATAGCTTTCAACTGTCCACCATCCGCTGGCGGCGGCTTGATCGAGGCGTGTGACCGCGTGTTCGAGCAGTTGAACAAGATACTGAGCGCGATAGTTAATCTTTTCGCCGCTTAACGTTTGCGTGCTGCTACTGGTTACACTTTCGCTACGCTGTTTGCTGTCCGCTTTGGTCTCTTGCAACTGAATACGTGTTTGCGAGGCGATTTGCGCCAGCAGATCGAGATACTGCATCCGCTCGTTTGTCACTTTACTGCGTGGGCAGGGAAAAGCTTTGACGGCATAGACCCAGGTTGCCTGATACATGCCACGTATGACGCGTTCCAGCGGAGAGGCAACGGGCGGTGCGTGTTGCGCACTATGTCCTTGTTGCGAGGCCTGCTGGCCCATTGGCGAGGGGCGTGAGAGTGAGCTGCTCTGTGGCGTGCTGGCGTCCTTGCGTCCTGGAATGCCAGTTAGCATGCCTTGCACCTGAAAATGTGTATTCAAGTATGTGGCGAGGCGCGTGATTGGTTTGGGATCGAGTTCGATACCGGGGAAGATGCCTTCCAGCATCGTGCGCGTCGTGCTTTCGTCGCCCAAGGAGATATAGACGGCGAGACGGGCGGGCGTGCCAGCAACGACTAACGTCAGGCCTGCGCGTGGCTGGTGATGCGCGCCCATGACCAGATCGGTGAGATAGCGTATGAAGTCTATTCCTGGGGTGTATGACCAGAAATCCGCCATGCCGCGCAGCACGAGAAACGTCTGAGCTTGCTCGTCAAAGAGGTCCTGCGGGTCAAACTCATCGGGAACCACGCTATCTAGTTCGGTACGTTCCAGACGTTGAATCTGCGCGTCAAGTGTTTGTTGCCAGCGTGGGTCGAAGCTAGAAAGCATAATTTCTCCTCCTCCTCAATATAGCCAAGGTGGGTATTACTGCTCTTATTGCCTGCAATCTCCACGCACGAGACGCATTGGCAGATACTCTGACTCAACCTCAATTGGAAAGTTGATATCATAGGCAAAAGAGGCCAGTGCCAGCGGTCCTAGTGCTAGATAGCCAAAGGGATCGTTCGTCCGCTCTTTATTGCTCCAATACTGCTTATGGCGCAGCAGCGCATGTTCCAATGCGGTATTGAAACCCGTCTTATCGAGAAGCAGGAAGTTGTAGAGGAGTTCCATCGTTGGAAGTACCATATTGAGTATATAGTCCTGGTCGACCGAGGTCTGACTGGGGTTAGTCGCTTTCACTGCTTCAAGCAAGCGTTTGGGTACGTCCTTTTCGCGTTTCCACATCCCTTGTAGGGTATCGGCAAACAGATATTGGCATTCGTCAGCAGGTAGCCCAGAGTGACGCAAAAGTTCTATCGGAACATGCGCCAGGGCATCTAGTGCGCCCGTATCACGGCAGATCATGGCGCAAAAAAATCCAGGATACCAATTCCGAATGCCGGCGTAACTTCCTGGACCTTTTGCTGGCACAGAGATCGTTGGCTCATTCTCAAATGTCACCGTTACTGTGCCTTGATTGGTTGCTGCTACGGCATAGAGAGCCGTTGTAGCTTGAATTGTCAGATGAATGATGTGGCATAGCTCTGGAGAATCGGGTTCTGCGACAGCCAGACAGCCAATAGAAGCACGCAGATTTGCTAAAAATGCATCCAGGCTAAAACGTACAGGGTTTTTCTGGGCAACAGTGAGATCAGATTGCAAAATACGCATACTTGAACCTAAGTTACGTCTGGCTATTTCCATATTGATCGAATGATGCTGCACTTTTTTCATTTAAAGCTCTTTCTGCTTAATCTAGGATGAAACGACTCACTTTTACATCGCCTAAAACCTCTTTTTGCTCTTTGGTAACAATTGGAGCTTGCACTTTCACATATTCCACATGCCCTTCATAGCGCGCAATCCGCAAATCTTCTCCAAGCTGGGCAATTTTAGGATCGCTATCACCGCGCATTTTTGCGCTGATACCATTGAAATATTCCGATGTACCCTGCTGAACAGTTTCTCCGTCGACATTGCGTGTGCCCAATCTGCTGTCGCCGCCTTTAGCCTCGATGACCAGGTATTTCTCCTGCCCATTTTCGTTGATTTTCCAGACCTGGTCAAACTCGCCTGGGCGCGAGACAGAAGGACCATCACCTGGGGGATAGACTCTCTCCGTTGCCCCACGCACTTCGCGTGCATAATACTCAGATGCCTTTTCGCCGAGTTGACGACTTGCTTCATTGGTTTGGCCACGTGCAGTACTCAGTTTGTCATTTTCGGCTTGTGTCAGCTCGCGCTTTGTTTGTAATGCTTCCAGAGTGTCTCTATGTTCCATAGCCTTACCGCGTGCTGCAAACTGTTGTTGCATTTCTTGTTGATAACGTGGTGGCATATCATTCATCTTATGAATTTCGGCCTCACCAAGCGCGGCATATCTATCAACCTGCTTAGGAGTCTCTTGTGATGCCCGTTTATCTGGAGCAGCTATTGCCTGATTCTCGCGTGTCTCGTTTTGAGCGCGTACAACCTGTGTTGATGAGCTATCATCGGCTGGGTGGAAGGGACGCACTCGTTCGTTGGTTTTTTGTGGCCTGGTTTCCTGATTCTCGCGTGTCTCCTGTCCAGCGTGCTCTTTCACCGATTGCGTGTTGTCCATGTCATTGCCTGGATGAAATGTGTTTCGTTTGTTTTCTCCTTGTTTGACAGGTATTGTCTCACTCTTGTTTTTTATTTCTGGTGTATTACTCATACTTGCCATCCGTTCTTGCTAGCGCGTGAGGAGGTGAGCAAGATAGCCGAGGGCAGCAAGGGCAACCAGCATCATTACTAGGATGCGCGCTAAAGATGCGGGAAGCCAGGGTAGCATGGCACGCACGATAAAAAAGCCGATAAAGGCTGCGATAGGGATTGCAATGACTAATCCGATAACGCCGGGCAGAAAACCAGGCAGTGCCATACTGATG
>DAICZM010000649.1 GCA_027311145.1 Ktedonobacterales bacterium | reverse complement strand
GAGGTATACTAAGCAAATAGATATTGATCGATGTATATTGTAGGAGCAATACTGTATGTCGTTTGCCTTGATGGTTCCGCTGCTCTTGGCGATGCTGCTGTTAGTGGTAGCCGGTTTTGCATGGAGTGCGTGGCGAGTGCAACAGCGTCAAAAACGCCAGTTGTGGCTATCAACAGCGATATCTTCTTTTGTGCTGACCCTTCCAGCATCCTGGTATACACGCTGGCGTGTACTTGTTTCATTGGCGTTCCTGACAATGGCTTTGTTGGCACTCTGTATGCAAGGTGGATTAGCGGGGGAAACGTTGCACAGTCTTACAAGTGGGCTGGGATTAAATATTTTAGCGTATTCGCAGGCAAGTGATGTACAAACGGTATCGCAACCGATGCCAATGACCGCCAGCACACGCCTGCTACGTTTAGATTCAGCTGCACGTAGCCAATATTACACAGATTATCAATGGCAGGTCTGGTCCTATTCTTCGTGTTCTGGGATGGCGATGGCCGAGGTGATGAATGCATATGGACGCCATTTGATCGGCGCGGATGTGCTGCAAGAGGAGCTAAAATTAGGCGTTTGGAATATCCAATTGGGCTTACTGCGCGAAGATGGCATCGCGATGACCGCCAATTACTACGGATTTCAGGCGAGTTTAAGTCATACACGGACATTACAGGATCTCATCGACTTGAGCAATCAGGGCGAGCCGATTATCGTGGGCATAAGGGATAGCCGTTATTTCCCAGGAGGGCATCTTCTGGTCGTGCGTGGTGGCGATAGTCAATATATCTATCTGGCAGACTCCTCGCCTGCGAACTTTCAGCGGATGGCATTGAGCATGTTTCAAGGTATGTGGCAAGGCTTTAGTGCCGTGCTGACTCCCCAATAAAGAGAGAGCAGACAGCATGCGGCGTGGAACTCCATCTGTTCCACGCCTTGTTTTTGTCTATTCCTCGTCACCGTGGGCAGTGACGAGCTTGTTTTCTAGTAGATGATGATCGGGGTATAGACCTTTACAAAGCCATAGAGCCATTGTGCATTCGCCTTGGAGAGGTTGATACAGCCATGTGAGCCTTGTGCTGAGAATGGGTCACCCGTCGCATCGGCATGGGGAAAATTTGTGCCTGGGCCATAATCGGCACGCCACCAACTGTCATGGATGAAGTAGCCTTGACTGTGATATTGCATGGCATAGTTAATCGGCGTATCTGGATACCAATCCGGCGAACTGGGCGGGACACCAGACTTGAAGACCGTTGGTGATAATTTTCCCTCAACCCACCAGACGCCGGGAATACTTGGACGGTCAGGACGTCCAGTTGTGGCAAGAAAGGCGTTGACGAGCTTACCATGACTGTAAACACGTACTGCTTGTTCTTGTAGCGAGACGATTACTACATTGCCTGTCTTCCCATAGGATTGCATCAACTGGATATCAGTCGCATGTAACTGGTTGAAAGGTGTTTTGTCACTGCTGTTGGCGGTCGTGGCCTTGAAATTTGTGAGATACATGTTAATATCTTCGATAGTTTGCTGGTAGTCCGCGATGTTTTGCGCCGAGTTGATTTCGTCCTGTACCCATCCCCCAATGCCCTTTGTGCCATATTCGTAGCCAAGCGGATAGGTTGTGTTGTTATAGCTATCGTAGTACGTATGTTTCTGTCCCCAAGCGGTTACTTGTTGCGCGAGTTGTTGTTGGAGATAGAGGCTTTCAGACTTCATGGCTGGAATTTTTGCCTGCTCGACATGGGTCTGTAAGATGTCTAAGGCGGCTTGATAGGCGGTTTGTGTGTGTGCCGCCTGTAATGCCTGCTGATCAGTAGTATATTGTTGTTGATAAAGAGCGATGTTGCCTTGATATTGCTGCATTAACGCTATCCACTGTTGAAATGTTTGTAACTGGGTCTCACCCTGGCTTTGAAGCCTTGGTGGAATCGCTGGTGCAGGAAATGCTGTTGAGATATTCGGTATCCCACTATTCGCGTTTCCTGGGCTGCTACACGCGCTTAATAAGAGCAGACCGAGCAGGAGTAGTGGCGCGAGAAGCGCGCTGAATGCGTGATACGGTTGTAATGTGCGAGTT
>DAICZM010000648.1 GCA_027311145.1 Ktedonobacterales bacterium | reverse complement strand
GATTTATTATCATCAGCAAGCACTCGTCATGCTCTAAAACGCAGGTGGGCACACGCAACGAGATGAAAGGTCAGGTAGATGGAAGATGGCGGTACAAAAGGAACGGCTTGATGTGGCACTCGTGCGGCGCGGATTAGCTCCTAGCCGTGAGCGGGCACGCGCTTTGATTATGGCGGGGCAGGTCTACGTGGGCGAACGTCTGGTTGATAAACCCGGCACACTTGTCCTGCTGAATAGCACATGCCGCCTCGCGGAAATCACACCTGAACTGAAATATGTCAGTCGTGGCGGCCTAAAACTAGAAAAAGCCCTCGACACATTCAGCCTTAACCCATCCGCGTTGGTCGCAATTGATGTGGGAGCCTCGACCGGCGGCTTTACGCAATGTCTGCTTGAACGGGGGACAAGCCGAGTGTATGCGGTTGATGTCGGGCACGGACAACTGGCGTGGACGCTGCGCAATGACCCTCGCGTCATCGTGATGGAGCATACAAACATTCGCCATCTGGCGCATCTGCCTGAATTAATGCAATGCGCCGTCATTGATGTCTCGTTCATCTCGCTACGCTTGGTGCTGCCGGCTCTCGTGCCACTATTGGAGCGAGGAGAGCAGACATGGATTGTCGCACTCGTGAAACCCCAATTTGAAGCGGGCAAAGCTGAGGTAGATCGCGGCGGTGGCGTCATCACCGACACGACGGTTCACGAGCGCGTGCTACGTGAATTGCAAGAATGGATACCACAGCAGACGCCTTTAGTCGTGCGAGGCATCACTGAGTCGCCCATTCACGGGCGCGATGGCAACAAAGAATTTTTATGCTGGCTGGCATTCGCTTAGTAAATCACAATCATGGTGTTCCAGTTGGTGTTGGCATAGACCCATGCCGCCTGTTGCTCCTGCACATTGACACATCCGTGACTACCACTACCAGCAAAACTCTGATCGCCCCCCGTGTCATAGTGCGGGAACTGCGTACCGGGACCATAGTTTACGCGCCACCACGAGTCATGGACAAAGTAGCCGCCCGCATGGTAGAGAATGGCATAGTGAATAGGCGTGTCTGGATACCAGTAGGGCGAGCCAGGCGGGTCCGGCGATTTGAAAACAGTCGGCGAGAGGCGATCCAGCGTGGGCCAGACACCAGGAACCGACGGTAACTCGTTACGTCCCGTCGTGACCTGGAAGGCATTGACCAGCTTGCCGTTTTGGTAGACGCGCATGGCCTGCTCGACCAGCGAAACCATCAAAACTTGCTTGTTTTGTAGCTGATAATGGTTGAGCATTGCCAGATCGGTCGCGTGTACTTGATTGTAAGGCGTCTTATCGGCAGAGTCCTGTTCCAACAATTTCAGGTTGAACAGGGCATTCTGGGCTTCATCGACGACGCTCTGATAATCGTCAGGCGTGTAGGCATAGGACAGAGCGGTATCCAGGTCGGAGCCAATGCCCGCTGACATATAGCCCGCATCAAGCACATAGTTCTGCCCATTAAAGGCGTCATGATAAAGATGGGCTTGGCCCCAAGTAGCGACCTCTTGATGGAATTGTTTAATCAGATAGCTGGCCTCGCCCTGGAGCAGATCGTTTTGCATGGCAGCCATATCGGCATCTACCTGTACCGCAAATTTTTGGTAGTTGGCAAGCGTGGTGGTGTGTTGCATCGCAAGGCGGTCGGCATCCAGACGTTTCTGATAGGGACTGGTATCCATCCCATACTGCTTGAGTTGGGCAATCTGAGTGGCAAATTCGTTGAGCTTTGCGGCGGTCACATAGGGAATTGCCAGCGTCGTTGTGACAATAGCCTGCTGATATTGCGCATCAATCAGTGTGCTGAGCGTCTGAAAGGTCTGGGCATTCGTAGCGGTGGCCAGCAGTTCCTGATCGCTCTGATATTGTGTCTGCATGGCAGTAATATCAATTTTGGCGGCCTGCATCTGCTGAATCGTGGTATTGAGTGTTTGCAGTTGGCCCGCAGTGACCTGTAATGCATCAAGGGCCTGTTGTGCCTGCGTCGCATTTTTTGTAATTGTCTGATACTCTTTTGGATCGCGAGCAATCACTAGCAGAGACTGATTCTGGCTAAATT
>DAICZM010000647.1 GCA_027311145.1 Ktedonobacterales bacterium | reverse complement strand
ATATAGTATATAGCACGAGGTTGCTTCCTGCCAAGGGGGCATAACGCGCACAAAAAACAGGGCGGCTGCAAGGGCCGCCCTGTTTTTTTGGGTATTTTGATAGTTTCACGTATGTGGCGTGTTCTATCGGTTTAACCCACGCTACCGGACATCTCAAGCTGGATGAGACGATTCAGTTCGACGGCGTACTCCATCGGCAGTTCTTTGGTGATTGGCTCGATGAAGCCATTGACGATCAGCGAGTAGGCTTCGGACTCATCCAGGCCACGGCTCATCAGGTAGAAGAGTTGGTCTTCACCAACCTTTGAGACGGTTGCCTCATGTCCGATTTCGGTCTGGTTCTCTTCGACACGGATCGTCGGATAGGTGTCGGTGCGCGCATTCTCGTCGAGCAGCAGCGCGTCACAGCGCACGCTGGATTTGGTGTGGTGCGCACCTGGATTAATGCGCACGAGACCGCGATAGGATGCGCGCCCTGTACCCTTCGAGACGGACTTCGAGAGAATCTGCGAAGTCGTGTGCGGGGCCAGATGGGTGACCTTCGCGCCCGCATCCTGATGCATACCATCATTGGCGAAGGCGACGGAAAGGATATCGCCACGCGCACCCGGCTCCATCAGCAACACTGCGGGATATTTCATCGTCACCTTTGAGCCAAGGTTGCCATCAACCCATTCCATTGTCGCGTCGCGATAGGCGGCAGCGCGCTTGGTCACAAGGTTGTAGACGTTCTTCGACCAGTTCTGAATGGTGGTGTAGCGAACGCGCGCACCTTCCATGACCTTGATCTCGACAACCGCGCTGTGCAGGCTATCGCTGGTGTAGGATGGTGCTGTGCAACCCTCGACATAGTGGATGTATGACCCTGGCTCAGCGATAATCAGTGTGCGCTCGAACTGGCCCATGTTTTTTGCATTGATGCGGAAGTAGGCTTGCAGCGGAATCTCCACGCGCACGCCTCTCGGTACGTAGACAAAGCTACCACCGCTCCATACGGCACTGTTCAGTGAGGCAAACTTGTTGTCGGATGGCGGAATGACCGTTCCGAAGTGTTCTTTGATGATATCAGGATACTCGCGCAGGGCGGTGTCCATATCTGTGAAGATCACCCCCAGCTTTTCCAGGTCTTCGCGCACTTTGTGATAGACTGCCTCGCTCTCATACTGCGCGGTCACACCTGCCAGATATTTCTGCTCGGCTTGTGGGATGCCCAGACGATCAAAGGTGTCCCTAATCTCGGCTGGAATATCATCCCAGGTTTTGCCCTGCTGTTGCACAGGTTTGATATAATAATAGATATCGTCGAAGTTAATACCAGAGAGATCAGCTCCCCATGTGGGCATTGGACGCCTCTCAAAGAGTTCCAGGCTCTTCAGGCGGAACTGCCGCATCCAGGCGGGTTCGCCCTTCATCTCGGAGATTTGCTCGACGACCTTCTTGCTCAGTCCTTTTTCAGACTTGAACGTGTAGTTTTCAGCTACATGGAACCCGGCTGTATATGTACCCTGTTCCAACTCAAATGCCTGACTCATGATTCACTCCCATTGCTGGCTTTGATATCAGTAATATCTATGCAAAAAGTACAGAGAGCATCAACTCTCCATCTCGTTAATCCTTACCTGCGAACTCGGATTTACTGTTATTATATGGCTTATCAGGGGGACTTGTCAAGACTACTGGGCAATCCGGCGATTTTTCTCTCCATGAGCATCAGACGATGCCGCTTTGCAAAATAGGGGCCGGAAAATAAATGCTTGACGAATCACAAGAGAACTTGTTATGATAGAGACGCAATTGTGCGCCCATAGCTCAGTGGATAGAGCATCGGATTTCTAATCCGTTGGTCGCAGGTTCGAGTCCTGCTGGGCGCGTCTTCTCTCGTTTTTACCTTGTTGAAAATCCCTTCTCCTGTGAACTGTTTCCTTGCTGATAACGTATCCATGATTACATGTGCCTGTTCTGTAGTCTGTGCTACAGAGCAAAGATAAGCACATGTTGTATGCTAAAAAAATAGGATATAGATGTGTATTCTGGATAGTGTAAGAAAGGATACGTATGGCAACGCAGCGCATCGCGACCGATGTGACAC
>DAICZM010000646.1 GCA_027311145.1 Ktedonobacterales bacterium | reverse complement strand
CTGTGGGCGTTGGCAAAGGCGGCGGCGACAGCTTTGTCGCGTACCAGACGGATGGCCCGTGAATTATTGATGGTGGGTATGCCAATGGCTTCGGCAGCTTCCAGAATGCTCATGCCGGGGCCATCGGCAACCGCTTTTAGCACATAGGCATCATAACCCTGTGTGCCAAGTGTTGAGAGGCATGTAACTGTTTCCTGCGGCTCCAGGACATCTACGGTATGTCCCCATTGCAGGAGTTGATCGGCTACAACCATCGGCATCGGGTCATGTCGATATTGTTCCTCAATAATGAAACAAAAGCGCATCAGGTTCCCCTTCTCTACTAGCCTATTTTCTGGAAGATTACTTTCTTCCAGTGTAGCGGTATCGATTGCTCTTTGCTATTGATTAGTTCACTGTATTGATGTGGAGTCGCTATCAGGTATGCGCTCCCTGAAGATGAAAAGGAAATGAATTAGAGAGAATATAACATATTTCTGACCGACCTGAAAGTACCTGTATCGGCAGAAGCTTGCAGGCCGAAAGAAGGATAGTACGGGAAGCGTTATGCTGGTGGTGATAACGCTTCCCGTGACGGTGCGATGGTATGGTGTGGTCAGAAACGTCCATCAATGCTTATTTGGAGAACGGAATAGCCGTGAAAGCCAACGGGAGAGTAGTGAGTAGAAGGCAGGAGCCTGTGCCTGCGGAGAGGGTGAGGATGTTCCCAACATTAAGAATTGATGGGCATGTTCGGGTACAATGGTGTTGTCAGTAAGGGTGTTGGTATGATTGCTCGCGAGCGTTGCGGTAGGCTGGCGTTCTTCGTCGTCTATGTCGTCGGCGAGAGGAGCGGCTTGTAGATTTACCCAATGCTCAGGTGGGTCGTTATCGAGGTTCTCGTCGCGATGAATTGGCTCATAGGGATTGGGTAGATCAGCGGGCGGGAGGTTGCCAGAGAGAATGGGTGGCGGGGGAAGGATTTGATCGCGTCGCATAGGCTGAGTGACTTGTTTTTCGAGGGCGATGCGATTCTCAATTTCGTTGGCGAGGCGGGCAATTTCTGGGCGCAAGACGCGATTGCGTATGGGAATGCTCGTCCATTGTGCGAGTGCAGCGGGTGCATAGCCGGCGCGATAGCAGTAGAGGCCGAGCATGGCGCGTGCGTCGTAGATATTCATGCGTTGCCAGAGGGCAAGCTCTTCGGCGGGTGTTTCAATGACATCCTCGTTGGCTTCGATGACCTCAACGCGGTGGAAGAGGTTGATGCCCATGAGCTGGTAGGGATAGCCGTAGTAGAGTGCGAGGCGGCGGCGGCGGCGTGTTTTTTCAAAGGGATATTTGCCGACAAAGTAGCGTTTTGACCAGGAGCCACTTGACCAGACGCCCCAGCCTAAAATGAGAATGAGGATACGCCCGAGGTAGCGTTGCCAGACAAAGGGAGCAAGGGTGGTTGAAACGCCTAAGAGGGCGAAACAAGCTCCTAAGGCCCAAGCGGCGTAGACCAGGCGGCGGCGGTCCCAACCGAGCAGATCAAAGTGGTGATGGAGGGGTGTTGCCAAGAACGGGAGCGGGAACTCTGTATGTGGCACAAATTCCTTGCTGCTGACAAAACGTAAGAGTTGTAAGCGTTTGCGAAAGAAGCGTGTCATGACACGGGCAGAGACGAGGGCAGAGAGGCCTTCGAGGACAAAGGCGCCGCCGACCAGAAAGAGCAGCAATTCCTGGCGTGAGAAAATGGCGATCATGGCTAAGATGCCGCCCAGGGCGAGTGCGCCACTGTCGCCCATGTAAATTTTGGCGCGTCGTTTAGCCGTGCCGCGCCGTGCTGCCCAGGCAGAGGGCCAGTTCCAGGGTAGGTAGCCGAGGACGCTGGCCGCGGCGAGCAGCGACAAGACTTCCAGGACTAAGCCGCCGGAATGTGCGCCGTTGATAATGCCGATCACGATAATGGCGAACGCCAGGGCTGTGCTAAAGACGAGGCCGCCAGCTAAACCATCAAGACCGTCGCTAAAATCGACTGAAAGGGATGTGATGGTTCCGGTAAAGCCGGTCATGAGCATGAGGAAGATGAGCCAGCCAAAATAGGTGATGCCAGATGAGACGGCGCAGGTGAGTTCGACAGTATGGACAGGAC
>DAICZM010000645.1 GCA_027311145.1 Ktedonobacterales bacterium | reverse complement strand
GGAAACTGCTTAATAGGGTGTTTGCAAACCTCCTGGACCTGTTTTGAGACTGACAGCAGCGTACGCCATTAATTGCCCATGCAGTTTCTGGCGTCCAATCCTGATGTGGAGTTTTGTCGTAGAGGTGGAAGCGTGGGTGATATGTGGATGTGAGAGGCTGAATACCTGTTGGGTGTTCAGCCTTTTCTTACTACGGTTTGGAAAGCTAGAGGTAGCGTTATGGAACGTCCCTGGGCAACATTGGAGGGTAATGAAGCAGTCGCCGCCATTGCCCATGCCTTAAGTGAAGTAATTGCGATTTATCCTATTACGCCCTCAACCCCGATGGGCGAATTAGCTGATAGTTGGTCCGCACTCGGCCAAGGCAATCTGTGGGGCACCGTGCCACAGGTGATAGAGATGCAATCCGAAGGTGGTGCAGCGGGGGCTATTCATGGTGCACTGCAAGCTGGTGTGCTAGCCACGACATTTACAGCCTCGCAGGGTCTCTTATTAATGATCCCGAATATGTATAAAATTGCTGGTGAACTCACGCCTGTGGTTTTCCATGTCGCGGCCCGTTCGCTGGCGACGCAGGCGTTGTCTATCTTTGGCGACCATTCTGATGTGATGGCGGCTCGTGCGACTGGTTTTGCCTTACTGGCATCGGCATCTGTGCAGGAGGCGCAAGATCTGGCATTGATCGCACATGCGGCCACGCTTAAGACACGCCTTCCATTTCTGCACTTTTTTGATGGGTTTCGCACTTCTCATGAGATTGATAAAATTGAGCGTCTGACACATGATGACATTCATGCCATGATTGATGATGAGCTGGTCCATGCCCATCGGCTGCGTGGCCTCTCACCCGATCATCCCTTCATTCGCGGCACGGCTCATAATCCCGATGTCTACTTCCAGGCACGTGAAAGTGTGAATAGCTTCTATCTGGCCTGTCCCACGATTGTGCAGGAAACGATGGATCAGTTTGCGCAATTGGTTGGTCGCCAGTATCATCTCTTCGAATATGTGGGCGCACCTGATGCGGAGCGCGTGCTTGTGATTATGGGATCGGGTGCTGAAACGGCGGAGATGACCGCACGTTATCTCAACACGCAAGGCGAAAAAGTTGGTGTGATGCATGTGCATCTCTATCGCCCTTTCTCCGTCTCACACTTCTTGCGCGCACTGCCATCTACGGTGAAGACCATTGGCGTGTTAGACCGCACGAAAGAGCCGGGCAGCACGGGCGAACCGCTCTACCTGGATGTTGTGGCTGCGATTAGCGAAGCTCAGGCGTATTATGAGCATGCTCCACGTATCATTGGTGGGCGTTATGGTCTCTCGTCGAAAGAATTTACACCTGCAATGGTCAAAGCAGTTTTTGATGAGATGAGCAACGTGGTACCGAAAAACCACTTTACGGTCGGCATTAACGACGATGTCACGTATACGAGCCTGGATTATGATCCACTCTTCTCAATTGAAGAAAAGGGTATGGTCCAGTGCGTTTTCTGGGGACTGGGTTCTGATGGCACCGTCGGCGCAAACAAAAACTCGATCAAGATTATCGGCGAAGAGACTGATAATTTTGCGCAGGGCTACTTTGTCTACGATTCCAAGAAATCAGGCTCTGTGACCATTTCGCACCTGCGTTTTGGCCCGCACGAGATTCGCGCTCCTTACCTGATTGAGGCCAATCAAGCCGATTTTGTAGCCTGTCACCAGTTTTCGTTCTTGGAACGTTTCGATGTTCTTAAATATGCACGACCTGGCGGTCTCTTCCTGCTCGACAGTCTCTATGGGCCAGACGAGGTGTGGGCCTATCTGCCGGTCGAGGTGCGCAAAGCGATTGTTGAAAAGCAATTGCGGTTCTACGTGATTGATGCGCACAAAGTTGCACGTGATACAGGTATGGCGGGCCGCATCAATACGGTGATGCAAACCTGCTTTTTTGCGCTGAGCGGCGTCTTGCCACGAGAGCAGGCGATTAGCAAAATTAAAGAAGCGATTAAGAAGACGTATGGTAAACGGGGCGATGTGGTTGTGCAGAAAAACTTCCAGGCTGTTGATGAGACGCTTGAGCATATGTATGCTGTGACGCTACCAACGGAGGAGCGTGTGGAAGATTTAGCACTTGTGGGTGTCGCTGGTATGCAAG
>DAICZM010000644.1 GCA_027311145.1 Ktedonobacterales bacterium | reverse complement strand
GGGTAATGGCGTTGATGATGGCAAAGGCCAAAGCGGACTCAATGGCGTTGGCTCAAGCAATGGTGGACGCAGCCGACACACACCAAATACACAGCCACGACTTACTGATGATGAGCGGGCAGCTATTGCCTTTGCAGCACAAGTCAAACAGGAAACCATTGAGCAGGCATTGCATAATGGCGTTCGTGCTCTTGGTACTGCATTCAATGAAGATCGGTACCGAGCCATCTTACAACGATCTTCATATGAAGAGATTCGCGAAATGGCTCGTGATTGGGAATCCATTGCAGCCAACGCACTCTCTCCCAAAGGCGTATGGGACGAGCAGCAAAAACGATGGACGACTGAGCCAACACAACGCGGAGGACGACAAACAGCACCGCGTGACCCTTCCGATCCTGTTGGTATCAATGCAAGTAGTCAAAGCACAGCAGGAAAACTTGCCCGACAACTTGGTATTAGTACAGATGCAAACCTGTACAAAACAACCCACTAATATTTCTATATGAGGTGAAATATGGCTTCTGTTCGTGTTGCTCCGATTTTTCAGGAGCAAGGAATTCTTACCCTAACCCTTGAATATGATACTTCCATCGTGTATGACGCATCGTATTATGATGGAACTAACCATAGCGCACAGGTCGGGGATCTGGTTGCGCTCGTCAGTGATTCAACTGCCGGTCTTGGCTCATCTGGAAACTATCCATTAGGAAAACTCATCAAAGTTGAGCCAAATGCCTGCACAGTTGAAATTGGCGGCGTTGTCTCCGTTCCCTATGTTTCCACAAATGCAAATCCCCCGCTTGTTGGTCGCGGTATTCAAGTTGATGGCGCAGGCAATGCTATCACTCCCGCTGGTGGCGCACGTTTAGCAACGGAGCGTGGTACCGTACTATCATTAAATAGCACAACTCAAACGTGCTATGTTTTTCTTGGTGGCAGTGGTGCTTAGGCATCTCTGATTTTTTACAACACATTTCGCCCGCATATTGATGTATGCGGGTATTTTATTTGGAGGCAGACATGCCCACATCATTACTCGCTCGTCCTGAAGTCTATCATGCGCGTGCTTCTCATGTGAAAGCAAACGCAGCGGAGATCTTGGGGCAATTTGCAAATCGACCATCACGTGAGGACGCTTTGCGAGATGCAAAAGCCGCTATCCTGTATGATGGCGCAATGCGTTCAGGAAAAACTCTCAGCGCATGGCTAGAAGATGAAGATCCTACAGATAGCTATCCCATTGGCGATCCGATGCGTGCGATGGATGCGTATGAGCGACAATTGTTCCTCAATAACATCCGAACCAAATCTCTGCCAGAGCAGGGAATCTTTGCCGATCCTGTCGAACGTTTTTATATGTCCGATCAGCCAGCTACCCCGATCCTTTTTCCTGAGTATTTGAATCGCGTCTTACGTGCTACCATGATCACGCCTAATGTACTGTCTGATATCATCGGCACTACAACAGGAATCAATAGTAGTTCATACCGGACGATCTATCTCACGGATACGGTAGCACAACGACGTATGGGTCGCGTTTCTGCTGGCGGTACGTTACCCCGCGTCAAGCTCACCACGTCAGATCACGCGATCACCCTTGAGAAATATGGCCTTGCATTGGAAATGGATTATGAAGCGGTACGTCGTATTCAACTCGATCTATTCGCTGTACATCTGGGCCGTATTGCACAACAGGCTATGCTTGACAAATCACAAGATGCTATCACCGTCGCAATCAATGGTGATGGTAATAGCAACTCCGCGTCAAATTACAATTTGACCACGCTCGATAGCAGCACCACTGCTGGTAACTTGACCTACAAGGCATGGCTCCGTTTCCAGATGAAACCGTACCCATACCAGATCAATACCGTCGTTGCTGGTGAAGCGGAAATGCTCTCCATTTTGACACTGCAATTCCCGAACTTGAATCCATCGATGCTTTTAGCAATGCTGGAGCAAATGAAGGGGAATGCCGGGCCAATGGGTGGTACTGTTTCTCTGAATGCCAACCTGTTTGGCGCAGTGAATCTTGTCTACTTCCCACTTGCTCCTTCAAACGTGCTTCTTGGTTTGAATAAATCACAGGCATTGGAAATGGTCACAGAAATCGGTGGCAACATAACTGAAACCGATAAAATCATTGACCGTCAATTAAACGTCGTTAC
>DAICZM010000643.1 GCA_027311145.1 Ktedonobacterales bacterium | reverse complement strand
GGTAATAGATGTTTAGATGGTGTCCTGTGTGATAGGCACAGCTGTGGGCAGATAGCGGTCGGCATGGCCGAGGGCTGTGAATGAGAAGCCGAGTGTGATCAGAAAGACTAGCGCGCCAATCACCCCATAGACGAGTCCGACGTTTTGTGTCCAGGTGATGGCAAACCCTCCTGCTAGTGAACCGAGCGGAATAGCAGACCAGGCGATGACGCTAGCGATGCTGATTACACGCCCCAGCATCTGATTGGGTACAATGGCCTGGCGCAAGCTGCTTGTGTTGATATTGAAAAGGATCCCTAAGCCGGAGGTAATCGTCCAGATGATAAGGGCGAGCCAGTACCAGTGAACCAGCGACATGATCAGCGTGAGTAGCCCTTCTGTCATCAATGCTCCCAGTGCGACTCTGCTGAAGGACCAGCGTTTGCGCAGTGGGCCTGCCAGCAATGCGAGGATTACTACGCCCAGGCTGCCTGCGGAAAAGAGCAGGCTGATCTGGGTATCGCTGGCTTGCAGTTGGTGGCGCGCGAACAAGACCAGTTGCGCGTATGTTGTTGAACTAATAAAGTTGACCAGAGCCATCATCAGTGAGATATTGCGCAACACTGGATGCCCCAGCACATAGCGCAAGCCCTCTAGTACATCCGCGCCAATTTTCGTCGTTTTCTTCTCCGTTTGCGCCGTATTAAAGCTCATGGCGATGAGAGCCAGTGAGCCTGCCGAGATCAGGAAAGAGAGCGCGTCAAAGCTCATCAAGTATGAAAGTGGCATGACCAGAAGCAGCACGCCTGCGAGCAAGGGACCGAGGATGCCGGCTGTCGAGTAACTGGCCTGAATGCGCCCATTGGCTGTTACCAGATCGTCCTGGTTGACCAGGTTGGGAATGGCGGCGAACTGTCCCGCCTCGAAACAGATGGTCAGCGTGGTATGGATAAAACTCACGGCGTAAATCCACCAGACTGAGAGCGTACCGAAGAACGCGAGGAGCGGGATAGAGGCAATAATCAGGGCACGGGCAAGATCTACCACGATCATCATGCGTTTGCGGTCCACACGGTCCGTCCACGCGCCCAGGACGAGGCCAAAGAGCAGATAGGGTAGGAAGGTCGCCGCTGACGTGATGCCAAGGTTAATCGCCGAGCCAGTCAGCTTATAGACGAGCAGTGGCAGGGCGAATTGCGTAAAGGAACTGCCCAGATTAGAGAGAGTCTGGCCCGTCCAGTATTTCCAGAAATCGTAGGAGAGCGTGAATTTCGGTTTGACTGTTTGTGGTGTCGCCATATGGTGGGTCCTTTTCTTAAGAATACAGTGATAAAGCTTGTTTGTCAAATTACTTAATCTTTTTGTTCGGTGGGTAAATGGTCAAAAGACGGGCTATAATTGAAGGATTAGAGGACGAACAACAAAGCTTATCTCTCACGAAAAAAGAGGAGATGTACATGGCAACGGGAAAATATAGCTTTGAGCGATATCTTAATGTACGAGCGGCCTATGGGACAAGTTTTTCTCCTGATGGCAGCCAGATCAGCTTTTTGAGCGATATCACAGGCGTGGCAGAGGTCTGGAGCGTGCCTGTCGATATGCACGCCCACATGCAGTTGTGGCCTCAACAGTTGACGTTTCGTGGCGAGCGTGTTGGCAGCGTTGTCTATGCGCCCAATGCGCCACTGATGTTAGTCTCGGCTGACGTGGGCGGCAATGAGCGTATGCAGTTGTACACGCTCAATGCGGATGGCTCCGAGTTCACGGCCTTGACCACACACACCGATGCCATTTATACCTTTGGCGATTGGTCGCCTGATGGCACGCGCATCGTCTATAGCAGCAATGAGCGCGATCCACGCTTTTTTGATGTCTATGAGCGTCATCTGGAGCGTGGCGAGGTAAAATTACTCTTGCAGCAAGATGGCACTTACTATGCCGTTGGCTATGCGCCCGACGGCCAGCAGGTGCTTGTCTCACATCAAGAGTCGAATACGCGCAATGCACTGCTCCTGGTGGATTGTGTTTCTGGCACGGTACGCACGCTGACACCCCCCATGACGGGCAATGGCCCATCCTTGTACACTTCTCCCGCCTGGTCTGCTGATCGTGCTGGTCTGTACCTGTTGAGCAATCGCGATCGTCAGTTCCTCTCGCTGGCCTATTTGGACCTTGCGACAACGGCACTGACCTATCTCAGTGATACCA
>DAICZM010000642.1 GCA_027311145.1 Ktedonobacterales bacterium | reverse complement strand
GCACGTTGGCTTCCCCTAACTTGGAACCCACGAGCTTGAAGAGGGCCAAGGCCGCCTGATAGGAGTCCATGGCCTCATCCATCTGCTTACGAAACTGCTGGACATCGCCCATCGCTTGCAGCACGTTGGCTTCCCCTGAACGGTCTTTTTCTTCTTGATAGAGGCGGAGAGCTTGCTGGTAAAAAACTAGCGCGGCATCCATCTCACTTCCATAATAGTAGTATCGTCCTTGCCAATACGCACGGAGCGCACAAGAACCTGGAGCAAGATGAAGAACGTTATCAAAAATCACCTGGAGAAGTCCACTGAGCCGTGTACGTTCCCCTTGTAGCTGTGCCTCCTGTACCGCTTGCTCCCATATCGCTATCCCATGGTGCTCATCAAGAATGAGCAAATGAAAGTACCAATCTGGAGAATCTTTCTCATTGGTTTGTAAATACTTCAGAGCACGTTGATGATACTGAGACCATTGTTCTGGTTCCTGTACACGCATACGCGCAGCTTGCAGTTCCCGTAGGAGATCGTGACACGCATACCGCTGATGACCCAGAGCTTCAATGAATGGATACTGAATAAATTGCTCGAAGAGGTCGGCTTGATGCTGTTCAGGGAAGAAATCTGCAAAGACCATCCTCAGAAGAGGCAGGTCAAAACTGCGTAGCAACGTGCTATACTTCACCAGTTCTCGCAGTGGTGAGGGAAGACGTTGATAGAGCCGTTCTTGTAAGAACTCTAACAACGCCCGTTCATTGAATTGTTCCTGTAATGTTGGCAGATCAGCACGCGTGAAGGTTTGTGTTCCTCGCTCTTGCCAGAGGATACCCATAATCGCCAGGCAAAGCGCGTGTCCATGCGTCAATTGATACACAAACTGGCGCAATTCGCGATCATCCATTCCAATTTGCTGCAGGTAGGTTTCGACAGCGGTTTCATCCAGAAAAGGTAATGCGTAGAGGTACTGCTCAAACTGCTCAATTGCTGGCAATGGCAATTTTATCCGACTTGCAAGAACCGCAGAACATCGTTTGCGTTGCCGTGTGAAACGTCGGTGTACTTCTGGTAAAAAACCATTCAAGAGCCACTGACCAACCTCCTGTCCCTCAAATTCTCCTAACCACTCACAAGTATCAAGAAGAAATACTATCTGCTGAGAGTGACAGGTGGAGAGTAGGTGATACAAAGCGTTCGTGACCTGTTTATAGACATTGCGACGAAACTCCACGAGTGCCGTATTGATCTGCAATTGCATACCTTGCCCATGTAAAGTTGCATGTTCAGCCAGCGAGACTTCTTGTTTGACATCACGGAGAGGATGAGCCAGTTTCGCATATCCATCCTGTAACGTCTGTTCAAAGCGTTGCATCTGCTGTGCGTCAACATATGATTCAATTTGCCAGCGTATCTGTTCCAGAACTTCCAGAATATCAGTCCGCAGGGCTGTATTGGCAAAGTTGAGCGCAATAACCAGGATATGCTCAGGGGTCTCTTCTTGAAAGCGTTGCAGCAACCGACTTTTGCCAATGCCACCCTGTCCAGTAATCTGCCAGAACCAGGGTGCCTCTTGCATAAGAAATTGCTGATATAGAGATAACTCATCACCACGCCCAACAAATGGATTACGTGGAACTGATAATTTCACCATGATGCATCTCTCTTTTGTTACATCACATTAAGAGTGTGATTTTTCCTGTCCAATGTGCATCGTAATCCCCGTCACCGTTGCTTTCATCCCAGCATCCACTTCTTGTTGTCCGCGTCCCAGAGAGTTTTCCATATGTACATCTGAAACCTGTGCTTCTTCCGCTGCGCGTACAATCTGTTGCACCTGCTGATTTTGCAGGAATTGACTCAATTCACGAGCAAAGTCAGGGTCCAATTGTAAGATGCGTATCAATTTGGCATTGACAACAGATTGATAATCAAGATCACCTTCTTCGACAAATGTTTGCAATGCTTGTGTAGCTTTGCCACCATCTTGTTCGTGAGCAAATCGTTTGCGAACCGCTTCATACAACCGCCTGATCTGGTCTTTTGCCGCACTATAAGCATCCTCGCCAATTTTCGTTGCAATCGCGGTCCCAGCAACAGGAGCCAGCGACGTGAGTAGATTCATTACGACAGATGCAAGAGCTGTAATATCCATATACTCTCCTCTGGAAAAAAATAAAACAACTTATACACTTTTATAT
>DAICZM010000641.1 GCA_027311145.1 Ktedonobacterales bacterium | reverse complement strand
ATTTAGATGCCTCTAACCGTATTGCGTAACATGCCAATCCCTTCAACCTCTGCCTCGACCACATCGCCCGGCTTGAGAAACTCCGGTGGCTTGCGTGCGAAACCAACCCCGCTTGGTGTGCCGGTGGCAATGATATCGCCTGCTTCAAGGGTGAGGCCCGCAGATAGGATGGCGATGATCTGGCGCACTGTGAAAATCATCTGATTGGTAGTAGAGTCTTGCTTGGTGACGCCATTGACACGCAGCGAGAGGGCGAGTTGCTGTGGGTCGGCAATCTCGTCTGCGGTCACTATCCAGGGACCCATTGGACAGGAGCCATCCAGGCTTTTGCCCTTGAAATACTGTTTGTGCTGCTCTTGTAGGTCACGTGCCGTGATGTCATTAATGACGGTATAGCCAAAGACGTGCGCAAGTGCGTCCTCTTCGCGAATATTTTTGCCGCCTTTGCCAATAATGACGCCCAGCTCAACCTCCCAATCAATCTGGCTTGAGACTGCTGGGTCGATACTAATCTCACCGTAAGGCCCGTTTATGCTTGTCAGAGCTTTGGTAAAGAAAATAGGATATGCTGGTCCCGATGCGCTTCTGCCGCGTAGTGCCGCTGTCTCCTGCGCATGCTCGCTATAATTCAGGCCCAGACAGACAATGTTTTTCGCGGGGCGTGGAATTGGCGACGTAAGTTGCACCTCACTCAACTGATGTACGGCACCAAGCTCGCTGAACGCTTTGACCTGACTGAATGGACGGCCTGCCGCTCTCGCCAGGATCGTTTGCAGCGTCTGTCGGCTTTGCTCGTAAGTGCTGATAAGCTCAAGCATCTGGTCGGGCGCGCTCAACTCTAGAGCGCGACTCGCCAGATCAACATCGACAAGCTCATCATTCAAGACGAGACCGAGGTGGGGTGTCGGCAATGTGTGAGTAGAAAAACTGACCAGTTTCACTACGGAATGCTCCTTTGCACAAAATAGAAATTTGAAACAACCTAACTCACTGCATTGTACAACATCGCCTTCTGCTCAGGCATAGCTCACTCGTGGGATAACCATTGTTGCATGTTAGGCAGAAAAGAGTGTGTTACGCATCGCCTCGATGGGAGCGGGCTGGCCCGTCCAGAGCGTAAAGGCGAGCGCACCCTGGTGCAGAAGCATCGAGAGGCCGTTGGCGGTACGCAAGTTGATGGTGCGTGCCTGACAGAGCAGATGTGTCTGCGTAGGATTGTAGATCATATCATAGACGAAGGTGTCACCATTGAAACGGGCCAATACTTCGGCGGGTAGTGGGCTGACATCCTCGTGCATGCCTAATGAGGTGGCGTTAATGATAATGGATGAAGGATGAGGAATTAAAAAGGTGGGGTCACTGAGCGTGAAAATGGGGCCATCATAGTTTTGTTGCAACTCGGCAGCGAGCTGCTGCGCTCGTTCCAAATGGCGATTGACGATGATGAGGCGCGAGACGTGGGCGTCAATGAGGGCGAAAGCCGCTCCACGTGCTGCTCCCCCTGCACCTAGCAACACAGCGGTATAGTCGCGCAGCAGGACATGGCCGTCCGCTTGTAGTTCCCCCAAGCCATGCTCATAAAGTGCGAGCAGTAGTCCCGGTGCATCTGTATTGTATCCCTGCAAATAACCATTGTGATGTACGATAGTATTGACTGCTCCAATGCGTGTTGCCAGCGGGTCGACCATGTCTAAAAAAGGTAGAACTGCTTGTTTATGCGGAATGGTCACGTTGGCTCCCAGACAAGCGGGATCGCAGAGGGAGCGTACCCGTTCAATTAAATGCTCTGCTGGCGTTTGCCAAAGTTCGTAACGGGCCGGAATATTTAGTTCGTCCAGGGCGGCTTGCTGAATGCGCGGCGAATAGGAGTGCGCAACAGGATCGCCAATTAAGCCAATGCGCAAGAATGCCGTTGTTTGTGAATACTGTTTCTGATCTGGCATAGTAACACCTGTCCATCGTATCCGAATAATGCGTGTTGTTTTTACATTTACATATGGCCAACGATTTTTGCCCCATTGCAGACCTCTGCGAAAGAGAATAGAGCAGAGCAGCTATCTGTCTTCGTTAGAATAACTCATCAGCGTGTCGCTGGCAACTGCCTGCTTTCACTTTTTTGTTGAACATATGGTACTATGAGAGAATAGAACACGGAAACAGCGAGCTGCAAGGTATGTCAATCATCTTATTG
>DAICZM010000640.1 GCA_027311145.1 Ktedonobacterales bacterium | reverse complement strand
GTAATAGGCATCCTCAAAGAGATCGCCGCGCTGTTTCGCTGTTGAAAAGAACAGCGCAAGAGAACAGAAAAACGTGAGAATCCAGTACTGCGGGAAATTTGCCAGCACACTCAGCAAGAGGAGCAGGATGCTCACGCCAGAGAGAACGCTCATGCCAAGCAGCAGTGGCAGAAGCGACTGCGTGGGCATCGGTTGCTGAAGCCAGCGCGTAAGACGACTTTCCTCAAGTTGTGTATTGATGGCCCGTGCTGAAAGCATGGCCTTGAGCGTCAGCTTATCACGAAAGCGCGTCAGCGGGAGCAGCTCACGCACCAACTGCTGCCGTTGTTGCACTACCGCCAATTCAGGTGTGAAGGTCAAAAGCCAGTTGAGCAAGCGTTGCGTACCATCACGTGAAACAGCAGTATTGAGCAAGTGATGAACAGAACGGTTACCGCTGATATCGAGATCGTTTTCAAAAGGATGGTCGTCCAGGCGTTCAGGCACATACGCGGGTGGAATAGCTTCCCAATTGAGCTGCATACGCGCAATATGCGTGCTTTTGATGCGCAACCAGAAGCGATGTCGGTTCATACTGCGATCAATCTGACCTTGAAAATGGGCAACCACAGAGAAAAGCAGCAAGGCAAGCAAGAGAAGCAACAGGCCGAACCACCAGGCAATCAGTAAAAAACCTGTGATGCCGAGAGCAAAACCCCCAAAGAAAAGTGCGACCCGTATCCAGGAGTAACGATTGCTGATTGTTGCAAGTCTTTCAAGTCGGCGGCGCACGCGCAAGATCTGTCGCTCTAGCGCGTGCAGCCGCTCCTGTTTTTTATCCACGTCTATATAATCTTTCAAAAAATGGGTCATCATGTCATAAACAAATCCTAACAGTAGTAGAAAGGCCCTAGCAAATGTAAGGACCGCTGCTCAGGCATGCGAGGCTTTCAAAACAGCACGTGCAGGCGCACCTTCATGACCCACCATTTTGAGCGGTAAACAGATCAGATCATACACTCCGGCTTGCACCGCGGCGAGGTTTAAGCCCTCTATTACCCAGATGCCTGCTCCCAACAGGGCACGGTGCGTCTCTGGGCCATCGTGTGCATAGCCGCCAACTGAGAGGTAATCGACGCCAACAGTGCACACCCGTATCAGGGCCAAATAGTGTGCCGCCTCTTTTGAGATATAGACAAAATCCTCTACAAAACTCTGGCTTTGCCAGCAGCGGGGCGAGTTGCGCGTCTTGAACAGAATGCGCTCGCCCATCTGTAACTGGTGTTTTTCCAGTTCAGCAGGTTTTATGGAGACGGGATCACTAATCTCGATCACCCGCGCCTTGCCAATCGTTGCCGCAAATGGCATGGTATCAATACTCGCGCCACCCTCAATAAAGTGCAAAGGGGCGTCCATATGTGTACCAGTATGCGCACCCATCGCCAGTTTCGAGACATTACAGACATCGCCGCGACTCATCTGCATCGCGAACTCGATCTGCACCGGGGGATTGTCGGGCCAGTGGACCATATCATTGTACAAATCAACCGAGACATCGATCCATGAATCAGCGAGTGCATGACCTTGCTGATCCGCCGTTGGTTCGGCCATATGACTACTCCTTACATTGAACGCTACGTTCACTTTTTTGACAACAGACACGTTTATTATACGCCCACAGAGGAGATAAGAAAGACAAGCGCACCAAAAGTTCCCTCAGTTTGAAGGCCTCACTATACTGATACATACTATCCACATGGTACATTGTTACCTATTTCTTGACAGATTGGTACAAGAAGCTCTAGATTGAAGCTATGGGGAAATTCTACGATGCGCATCCCCCCGCAGTATCGTAGATTGTCGTTTTTCGATACTATGGCAGGGTGACTTTGACTGCCGGAAAAAGAGAGATGTGAAGAGCATATGCATCCACATAGGCCACTATCTGACAATATAAGACGGTTGCGTCGCTTCTTAGCGACTATCTCTATCCACCAATTACGCAACACACGAGCAAGCGGGCAAGATCAACAACAAATCAAAAAGACAGCTATCCTGCTATTTGCATTCTGTAGCACCCTCCTACTTTTTTTGGGTGTGGGACTAGCTGCAACAAATCAACACGCTTTTGCCAGCAACGTTCAGTCTCTGACAACATCGGCACGGACGTTGGCGAATAGCCTGGGTCACAAATCCGCTACGATCCCCCCCACAGCAACAT
>DAICZM010000063.1 GCA_027311145.1 Ktedonobacterales bacterium | reverse complement strand
GGGGCAACAGAAAATGCCATCACACCAGGTGATATTGCCGGGATTGACCAGAGTCTGCAAATCCTGACCCAGGCAGAGCATATGACGATTTTTATTGCCAGCGGCGATTGTGCGGCCTTTGATAGTGGAACCTATGGTGATCTCTCGGTTGATTTTCCGTCTAGTGATCCCTGGGCTGTCTCTGTTGGAGGGACCATTCCAGTGCTTGATGCGCTGAAAGGGCTGCATGAGACGGCATGGGCAAATAACTTAAATCATGCTGCATGCAACAATCACTGGGGGAGCGGTGGGGGTCTCAGCAAGCTGTTCAAACGTCCTGCCTGGCAGGATGCGGTGGGCGTGCAAAACCACTTCTCAAATGGCATGCGTCAGATGCCTGATATCGCGGCTTTTGCTGCCAATTTGACCTATTATTATCTGGGACATTGGGATTCAACAGGAGGAACAAGTGCCGCTGCCCCCATCTGGGCAAGTGGCATGGCACTGGTCAATGAGCGATTGCTTCAGCAGACACAACGATTTTTCTTTGGACCAGATCTTTTTTACCAGGTTGCGCGCTATGGCATGAATAATCAATTGCAGCCCTACACTGATGTGACGCAGGGCGACAATTTGTATTATCCTGCAACGATGAACTGGGACTTTGCTACTGGACTGGGTACGCCCAATCTCAGTGTTTTCAGCACTGTGCTCATTGCAATGACGGCGCAAGGATAATCTGCTATATTTTCTAAAACTCTCTAGTTGAGGTATGTGTATGGCTGACCATGTGGGGCAACGTTTTGGCAACTACCATCTTTTCCAACGCCTGGGGCAAGGGAGCTTTGCTGAAGTCTACCTTGGGAAACATGAGACCCTTGAGACGTTAGCCGCTATTAAAGTGTTCCAGAGCCAACTTGCAAAACAGGCCATCGAGAACTTTCGGCTGGAAGCGCGGATCATTGCCCATTTGGCGCATCCGCATATTGCGCGTGTACTGGAGTTTGGTCTCGAAGAAAACACCCCTTATCTCGTCATGAATTATGCTCCTGCTGGATCATTACGGCTGCGTCATCCGAAAGGGAGTCGTCTCCCCTTAGCGACCATCGTCTCTTATATCAACCAGATCTCCCTGGCCTTGCACTATGCCCATGAGCAAAAATTAATTCACCGTCATATCAAACCAGAGAATTTTCTGGTGGGAAACGCGCATAAAATTCTCCTCAGCGATTTTGGGCTTGCCGTTGTGGAGCAGAGTTCACGCTCTCAGAGCTTGCTGGATACAACAGAAATTATGACCTATAGTGCCCCAGAGCTAATTGCAGCACGTCCACATCCGGCCAGCGACCAATATTCACTTGGCATTGTGGTTTACGAATGGTTGACAGGAGAACCTCCTTTTCAGGGTGCCTCTCTTGAAGTTGTCATCAAACAGAGAGCCTTGCCTCCGCCACCATTGCGAGAGAAATTTCCCGAGATTCCTCCTGCTGTAGAAACGGTGGTGATGAAAGCTCTGGAAAAACGCCACTCACAGCGGTTTGCTGATATACAAGCTTTCTCGGTTGCCTTAGAAGAGGCCAGCAGGCTTGAAAATGCTCCAACTCTGTACGCCGTCCAACAGGGCAGCGAGATTGAAAGTGCCCCCACGATTTATGGCATTCCTGTAGCCCCGGTGCTTGATGCAACCATTGCGGTACAGGCCCCTGTACTGCAACCTCCTAGCAAACTGCCTTCGACAAGCCCGCAGGCAGATCGTGGCCTCTCCCGGCGCACCCTCGTGTCAGCCTTAGTCGGGGGCTTGGTGGTTTTAGGAGCAGTGGGAGGAGGTGTGGTCTGGTTCACGCGGCGAACAACATCGCCTATCTCCACTGCTGTCAGTATGACCCCTACTCCTGTTTTGCCTAGACTTCCTGCGACTTCGCCAATGTTGGGCCTTAATCCAGCTCATACAGGTTTTAATGCTAGCGAGTATATCCTTTCGCCCGCGAACGTCTCTCGACTGACCGCCTACTGGTCAACTCCTACTGGTGATCGTATCAATTCAACGCCAGCCGTTGTTGGCAATGTGGTCTATGTAGGCTCATACGATACAAAAGTGTATGCATGTGATGTTACTAGCGGAAGCATTGTGTGGACAGCCTCCACTGGTGGTGCGGTTACTGCTTCGCCTGCGGTCGCCAATGGGATTGTGTATATAGGCTCGGCAGACCACAATATATATGCGCTCAAAGCAGAGACAGGTCAAATGCTGTGGACTGTTCCTGCGAAGGATGCTTTGCTCTCCTCACCTACTGTTGTCAATGGCGTCATTTACATAGGCTCTGCCGATCACAATGTCTATGCTCTCAACGCTGCCGTTGGTACGGTCTTGTGGACTGTTACGACGAATGATAGCGTCAATGCATCACCATCGGTGATCGACGGGGTGGTTTATATTGGTTCAAATGACCATACCCTATACGCCTGTGATGATTTTACTGGCACTGTCCTGTGGACAGCCTCTACAGGAGATAGTATTCTCGCAGCCCCTGCCATCGCCAACGGAGTGGTCTATGTCGGGTCGGCAGATCACTCTCTGTACGCCTTTGATGCAATGACAGGTAAGACCCTCTGGACGATCGCTACGGGAGATCGTATTGTCTCGGGATGTGCAGTTGCCAATGAAGTGGTCTATTTTGGTTCGGAGGATCACAAACTTTACGCGTGTCATGCGACGACAGGTAACGTCCTGTGGACACTTTCTACCGGAGACATAATTGACTCTACGCCGATGGTGGCGAATGGCGTCGTGTATATTGGTTCAGGCGACCACAAACTCTATGCCTGTGATGCGATGACTGGCAAAGTTCTCTGGACGGCTTCTACCGGTGATCGCATCGCATCTTCGGCGGTTGTGGTCAATGGGGTAGTCTATGTTGGCTCCTTTGATCATAAGCTCTACGCATTTCATTTACCTGATTAAGCTCAACTGTAGCTGTATACTTTTCCCCCTTCATTTTATGCCAGATTTTTTCAGTAATGAATCTTCTCCCGCGTGTGCGTAGCTGAAAATACCCCGATGCTCGCAGCCAAAAAGCTTGACAAATCGCCCGACTTAGTGTTATATTTACACCATAGTAAGTGTTAAATATACACTAAGTCAATGGAGGTGCGATGAAGCAGGCTGAACTGGAGAGGATCAGCGGCGTCCTGGAACGAGTCACAACTCCTGAGGAAGTTTTCGGGAAGCTGGTCGGAACTCCAGAAGAGATGCTGGAGGCGGGACGCGCTATTTTTCGTCAGATGGCGAAAGTGACGCATCCCGATCTCTATGCGGGAACAGCTGAATGGGCGCGAGCTAATCTGACTTTCACACTGTTGACGCGCCTCTGGGAGCAGGCCCGCACAAAGATTGTCAACGGCACCTATGGCGTGCAGTGGGCTTTTGAGCTTTTTACTTTGCACACATCGACCACCACCTATACTGTTGAGCGTCTGCTAGCCAGAGGGGACATCTGCGCGCTCTATACTGGACATACAGTTGATAGCAGTCCCAGCATCCTGAAAATACCTTTGCGGCCAGTAGATAACGATCTGCTGGCGAACGAGGCCCGTATTCTTAAGCACCTGCAAGCCAGCGAGAATTACGCGGAACTGCGCTATTTTGTTTCGCAACTGGCTGAAAACTTTGCCTATCAAGAAAAAAGTTCGAGCATTACGCGCCAGATCAATGTGCTGGGGTACATCGACGGACTCTACACGCTCAAAGAGGTACACGCAGCCTATCCCCAGGGCGTTGATCCTCGTGATATGGCTTGGATGTGGAGACGCCTGCTAGTCGCGCTGGGCTTCGCTCACGCCAGCGGAGTCATTCATGGCGCAGTCTTGCCAACTCACATCCTGATTCAGCCGCGTGAGCATGGCGTGGTTCTGATCGACTGGTCCTATGCCGTGCACGAGGGCGAGCGTATCAGTGCTATTAGCAGCGAATACCGCTCCTGGTATCCAGCGGAAGTTTTTGCCCACGAGGAGCCTCTGCCGGGTTTGGATATCGCTATGGCTGCCTGTTGTATGTTTGAGCTGTTGGGCGGTAATCCGCTTAAGCAAACGCTTCCAGAGAGCATCCCTTGGCAACTAACCAGCTATCTGCGTGGATGCGCGCTCGCCAATCCCAAGAGGCGTCCGCAAGATGCCCGCAAGCTGCTCAGCGATTTTGATGCGCTGATCGCTCGCCTTTGGGGGCCCAGAACTTTCCGCGCATTTGTTATGCCTGCATTGTAGAACGAGTTTTATCAGCCACCTGATCTTAGTACAGAAAGGAAAAATTTCATGGGTAGTTCACACTGGTCAACCGATGCCTATACTGAGGCCGCCCACCTGCGCAAAGCATCTGGCAAAAGCAGCTTTGCTTATAGCGATTCCGCACGCACAAGCGGACATTGGGATATCCATCCCACGCTTGATCCCAATGGCGTGACTGTGCGCGAGAGCCGTGATAGCGACGCGCATCCGCATTCCAACGCCATCGCTGTTCTCTTCGATGAGACTGGCTCAATGGGTGGCATTCCCCTGGTCTTTCAGCAAAAGCTGGGCGAATTGATGAATATCCTGCTCACACGGGGCTATATTCAGGACCCGCAGATACTTTTCGGTGCCTTTGGCGATGCCACCTGTGATCATATCGCCTTGCAGGTCGGACAGTTTGAGAGCGGTGTTGAGATGGATGAGAATTTGCGCAATATTATTCTTGAAGGCGGCGGTGGTGGCACCAATCACGAGTCCTACGAACTCGCGCTCTATTTTCTGGCTCGCCACACCTCGTTTGATTGCTGGGAGAAGCGTGGACGCAAGGGCTATGCCTTCTTGATCGGCGATGAAAAAGCTTATGCCGCCGTCAGCAAGCGGCATGTTGCGCAACATATCGGTGACAAGCTGGATCAGGATATTCCCCTACGGCAGATCATTGCTGACGTGCAGCGTCGCTATCACTTTTTCTTCATTTTTCCACGCAATGCCAGCCACGGACACGATAAGGATATCCAGAGCTTCTGGCGCGAGCTGCTTGGTCAGAATGTGATCTTCCTCGACGATGAGCGCGCGGTCAGTGAGACGATTGCTCTGACCATTGGTCTGACCGAAGAGGCAATCAATCTGGCCGCAGGCGTGCATGACCTGAGCGCGGTTGGTGCCAGTGCCAGTGCCATTGATGCTGCGACAAAGGCACTCCAGCCCTACGCCAGCGAGAAACGACTGGTTTCAGCCAGTGGCGAAATGCTGCCGGGACTGATAGTGGCGGATGATTCAATCACAGGCGTGCCAATGGTTGAGCGTCTGTAGTCAAATCACATCAAATGAGGAGTGGCACCATATTCACTGCATGAGGAGAGACTATGAGTCAGCAGGCTATTTTGCTCGCCGATCTGGGACTGGGCGACTCCGGCAAAGGCACTTTAATCGATTACCTGAGCAGAGTGACAGGTGCGCATACAGTGGTGCGCTACAATGGGGGACCGCAGGCCGCGCATAACGTCGTGACCACTGATGGCCGCCAGCATACCTTTGCGCAGTTTGGTAGCGGAACGCTAGTGGCGGGCGTCAGGACCCTGCTCTCGCGCTTTATGCTCATCAATCCACTGAATATGCTCAAAGAGGAGCGACACCTGCGCGCATTGGGCATCACTGATGCGCTACAGCGTATGCAGATCGACCGTTGTGCCCTGGTGATTACACCTTTCCAGCGCGCCCTCAACCGTTTGCGTGAAGTAGCCAGGGCGGATCAGCATCATGGTAGTTGCGGCGAAGGCATTGGTGAATGTATGGCTGATTCTCTGGCCTATAGAGATCAACTTTTGCAAGCTGGGGACTTACGAGATCGCGTGATTACGCGCCAGAAGCTGCGTTTTCTGCGTGACATCAAGCAGATTGAACTGGCAAAATTGTGCGTCCAGCTGCCCGATAGCGAACGCGTGCGCAGGGAAATAGCACTTTTTGCTGATGAGCGGAGCATCGAAGATTGTGTCGAAGTCTACCAGCATTTCGCCAGCCAGGTCGAAATACTTGATGAAAGCAGTGTTGGTGCGGTTCTCGCACAATCGGGTACTCTGCTCTTCGAGGGTGCGCAGGGCGTCCTGCTGGATGAAAACTACGGCTTCACTCCCTACACCACTTGGAGTACAACGACCTTTGCCAATGCCCATGCAATCCTGCGTGAACACCACTATGCGGGTGAGATCAGTACTCTGGGCGTCATCCGTACCTATGCCACCCGCCATGGTGCGGGTCCTTTGCCCACCGAGGCTCCTGAACTCAGCTCTTTCCTGCCCGAACGCCATAATACCTGGAATGACTGGCAACGAGCCTTTCGCGTTGGTTACTTCGATCTGCTCGCCTTGCGCTATGCTATCGACCGGCTCGGCCAGCTGGACCATCTTGCGTTGACGCACCTCGACTCCCTGCCGGCGTTACCGGCGTGGAAATTCTGCTATAGTTATCTCTACCAGGGCCAGCCTGAGGACCTGGTTGGCTACTGCGAGCATAACGAGCAGAGGATCAGCAAAATCAACGCGCCCAACCGCGTGGATCTGGCTCGTCAGGAGCAACTCACCCGGCGGCTTCTACAGTGTTCGCCTGAATATCTCACGCTGCCCAAAGGCGATCCAGCTCGCTATCTGGCTCTGATTGAGGAGCAGCTGCATGTGCCGATCCTGCTCACCTCCTCTGGTTCCACCGCTGCTGAGAAGCAGATCAGAAAATGAAATAGAGCGACCAACTTTGGTATATTGCTCGGGTGTGTGCAACCTCGTCGCAACTCTTGTATAATCAAGAACAGGTCAGAGGTACTTGTGCCAGGGAATATTGCTCATCGAATCGAGGAAAGATATATGTGTAGAAATATCAAGACGCTGTTTAACTTCGAACCCGCCGCAACCGAAGAGGAGATTCGTGCGGCTTCCTTGCAATTTGTACGCAAGGTGAGTGGCATGCACACGCCATCGAAAGCCAACGAAGGTGCTTTCTTTGCTGCTGTTGATGCGATAGCCGCCACCGCCAGCACGCTTCTCAGTTCGCTTGAGACACAGGCAGCAGCGAAGGACCGCACAGAAGAGGATGCTAAAGCACGGGCACGCTCAACTCGCAGGTTTGCGCACTGACGGATATGCGAGCGTTATCCCGAATCGCACTATTATACCATGCTGAATGGGAGATGCCGTTGCTGTGATATACTGTATATCCAGCCACTGACAGTGGGGGTCAATCCGTCAATGTTTCTTGTGACGACGGCATTAATCCTTCGTCCTTCAAGCTGACAGAAAAGAAAAGGAACGTACTCTATGGCAAAAGATCACCTCATACGAGCATTACGTGGAGAGAGGGTTGTGCAGCTCCCTTGGCTTCCGCACATTGGTACGCATGCCGCGCAATTGCTGGGTGTCAGCGCACAGCACTATTTGCAGGATGCCGACCTGCTTGCTAGAGGGGCGATTCTCTGCGCAGATCGTTATCAATGTGACGGTATACCTCTCCTTGATGATCCCGGCATGGAAGCTATTTCGTTAGGCTGTACGCCGCATTGGTCTGAGCAAGGGCCACCCTCCATTGTCTCTTCCCCACTCTCAACTCTCTCAACTGAGCAACTCAGCGAACATCTTCCTCCCCTGCCCGATGAAACAACAGGACGATGGCCCATAGTCATTGCCGCAGGTGCTTTGGCAAAACCAGAGCTAGAGCAGCGCAACGTTGCTCTGGTAGGCGTTGCAGCGGGTCCGTGTACGATTGCCTATCAATTGCGAGGAATGAGGTTATTTGCTGATCTCTTTCGCAATCCCGATCTGGCCTCCCAGCTATTTGCTTATGCTGGTCAGATCAGTGCTATCTCGGCACGTATCTATGCAGAGATCATCGGCTGCGATATTGTCGCCATCAATGACACGCCAGCCACTATGTTACAACCTGCCTATTTCCGGCAGTATGTTCTGCCCAATTTGCAGGCCGCCTGGGAGATCATCCACAGGGCTGGCAAAACATCTAGCCTATGGGCTTGAGGAGAGAGTATCAGAGTCATCCGTGAGATGGCAAGTAGCGGTGCACACAGCATTGCAATTGATGAATGTATGGCCTTGGGCTATGTAGGAGAAATTGCTCAGGACTATCACGTCGGTTTTATTGGTAATTTCCATATCACTACAGCACTCTTTGAGGAGACAGAAGAGGTAACGGCAGATGTACAACGCTGCATAGATGAGGGAACGCGCTTCCTTGGCTATGTCTTTGGCTTGGGGGGACCATTAACTCAACATATTAACCCTTCTCGACTGGAGACAGCGGTCACAACCCTCTTTCACCAGACACGATCTACACAATCAACCAACACCTTCACCGAAAATCACTCTTCGGACGAAACTACTGGGTAGAAAAAAGATAAGCCGTCGTGTCTATGGGTGACCTGGTTGCTGTCAGCGAACCATAGCAAAAGTGATACAACCCTGGCAATGAAAGTTGTATCACTCTCTAGATTGAAAGGCTAAAGTCCTTTCCTTTTTTTACACTCACCTTGAGCGTCAATCGCCTAATGGTCGAACGTTCGCGGTTTGCCAAGGGCCTCTAGCTGTTGCAGACGGATGCCTTTGAGCAGAATGTCATTGCTAAGTACCGTTATAGACTAGAGGGGGTAATCTTTGACGGTAATCGTGCCTTGTTGATCATAAAACCCTGCCAGATCGACAGCCTTGTCAAGGGCTTCGTAGCCTTGCACTCTGCCTGGATACCAGGCTTTTAAGCCCTCCAGGTCACACAACGGTCGTACATCAGGGTCATCATAAGACATATCGATGAGCAGTGCCTGGAACTGTGCAATCAGTTTGGTTGGTGCTGTTGAGAGAACGGTGAAGTTACAGTGGTCGAAAAGAGCAGTCCGGGTCAGCATCCGTGTTGTTCCTGATGGCAGTGTTCCGTCCATGAGAAACTGGTGATAATTATATTCGAGTAGACACGCAGCATCAGCTGAACCGGCGATGAGAGCTTTGGCTGCATCGCGTTCTCCTCCGATGTGATCTCCATGCTTGCCTACTAACACATTATGATATTGGACGGTTATATCCTGTGTGTCGAGCTTGAGCGTATGGAGATGTGCAAGGGGAAGAAGTGTGGCCTGCGGGGAATCCACCGCCCCGACGGCTACAGTTTTTCCCTTGAGATCAGCGACTGTCTTGATGGGTGAGGCCTCTCGAACGGCGATGATCGATGCCAGATCACAATCGCTATCGCGCATTGCAATCGCACGGGCCTCCAAACCTCGCGCTCTCGCGAGACGCTGAGCGCGTATCCAAGCGAGAGGAGAATTCCAGGCGACGTGAATCTGGCCATCGAGCAAGGCTTCGACCTGTCGTTCGTAGTTTGAATACAAGACATAGTTCATCTTGAGTCCTTGCCTTGCAAAATAGGCTTCAAAACCCTCCCAGATGGTTACTACCTTAGGATCGTAGGCTACTGCTCCCAGTAGTAGTATGGTATCTTCGCTCATTACACTTCCTCTTTAACCAAATAACGGCATGCCACAGACCGCTTTACCAACAAAATCGTAGAGTGCATCGGTCGTGGGTGCCATGACAGTCGCGGCGCGGGCATCGCGGAAGTGGCGTTCGACTCCCACCTCTTTACGGAATGCTGCTCCCCCACACACCCGCATCGCCAGGTCTGTGACCTCTGTCGAGGCCTCGCCTGCGGCGGCTTTGATCTCGAGTACACGCAGCATCGCATCTTCACGGCCCTGTTCCAGAGCGTCAACGGTATCCAAGAGCAGTGTGCGTACCATATCTGTTTTCACCCGCATGCGTGCAATATACGCGCGGACAGTGGGGAAGTCGGCGATAGATTGTCCAAGATGCTCTAGCTTGGCCGCTCCCACATGTGTAGCAGCCTTCGTGGTGGCAATTTCCATCGTTCCAACGCTTAATGCTGCGTTCATCAATTGGAAATAAGGGAGGACAACGCCCATCATGATGTCAAAGCCCTTGCCATCCTCTCCCAGCATGGCCTGCTTTGACACGATCACTCCCTCAGCCGTCACCGGGCTAGAGTTGTTGCCGCGTAACCCCAAGCCATTAAATGGGGCGGTGACGCGTAATCCGGTGGAGTTGGCGGGAACAAGCCAGATGGTACTCATGCCCTCGGCTGCTAGTGGCTGACTTGACCAGACATAACTGTTTGCCCGCCCGGCTCCCGTAATCCAACTCTTCTGGGCATCCAGGCGAATCTGTTCACCTGTGAGGGTAGCGGTACTGATGGGTGCCCAGAAATGGCTGCGCGAACCGGCCTCCGAAAAAGCGAGCGTGCTGACATGTTTGCCAGCGGCGATTTCTTCTCGGATTGCCCGTGGACCAAGCCCTTCGATCACTGCGGTTGCCGCATAATGCATGCAGACAATCATCGCGGTGGACGCACAATACTTGCCGATTGCTTCGACAACAAGCGTTGCGGCGCGGTGAGCTTCACCAAGCCCGCCCACCTCTTTGGCACTGATCAGTCCTAAGAGGCCAGCTTTGGCAAGCGCGTCAAGCGAGGCTTGTGGGTATGCTCCTGTTTGATCGATCTCAATAGCAGCGGGCGCAATCGTCTCAGCGATGACATGATCAAGTGTCTCCAAATACTGTGGGCGATTCGTTCCTGTTGACATGGATAGACCTTTCTGTTCGTAGGACGGAGAAGTTCTCGCGTTCCTTATGGGGGTTACTCGTAAACGGAAGCGTATGTCGGGTTCCTTCCTCGTTGCACGCTGTTCCATTTCCTATTATAACCTACTTGGTGGTAGTATGGTCTAGAAAACAATAGGACAGAGGGAGATACGAAAAAAAACTCTGCACAGATCATGCTGTGAGTGCGAGAGAAGGAAATCGCTGCTGCGCACCACTCATCGAGATACCTCTCATCCTGTCGCGCCCAATCTCTTCAATCGAGAATTCACAGCAAAAGAGCCGAATAGAAAGTGGGTCACTCCACTCGTCTCTTGTGTATTCTTTTTCTATTGCCTATGTGTTCAGTTTTGCGAGAGACTCCGAGAAAGCATTTGTTGTTTATTCGCAACTTGTGTTCCGAGCCTGCTATCAGGGGAGATGAGACAGAAATATCAAATCGAAGTAGGGTCAGTGAGGAATTTGCCAAATTTGTATCGTTTGGTCAACACCTGCGGAGGCAATGAACTTGCCGTCTGGAGACCATACAACTGCATTCACATGATTGGTGTGCCCTTTATAAATATAGACGTTGTTGCCGTTAAGAGCATTCCAGACATGCACGGTCGTATCCCAAGAACCGGATGCAATTTGCTTGCTGTCAGGGGACCATGCGACAGGATTAACATGGTCAGTGTGTCCAGAGTAGGTGTAAACATGTCCTCCAGTTGTGGCATCCCATACTTGGACGGTATTATCGTCGCTTCCCGAGGCTATAAACATTCCATTTGGAGACCAAGCAACTGAGTTTATATGATCCGTGTGACCACGATAGTAGCATAGCGGTGTTTGATCTCCTAATGCGCTCCATACACGTGCTGTTTTATCTCTACTCCCTGCAACGATGTGTTTGTTGTCGGGAGACCAGGCTACTCCGGTTACTGGTAAAGAAAAGCCACGATGGATAGCGAGTGTTGTACCGCTAACTCCTTCCCACACTCGAACGGTACCGTCTGCACTTCCCGAAACTATATGTACGCTATCGGTAGCCCACTGTACTGCGTTTACCGCGTCAGTATGCCCTTCGTAGAGAAGTCTTGCCCTACCTCCATTGATGGCATCCCAAATATAAGCACTGTCATCAGCACAACCGGAAACAAGCCATTCTCTGTTAGGGGACCAGGCTACTGTCCACATGCTTTTATCAGTTTGTGTTGTATAAATATAGAGAGCAGGAAGTATTCTACTTGTATCCCATGTACGTATGGTGCCATCGAAACCAGCAGAGGCTATATATTTACCATCAGCAGACCAGGAAAGAGACGTAACGGTAGCGGGGTGGGCAGAAGAAATAATAAGAGGCTTTGATGTATAAATAGGAGACACGGTATCACTAGTGAAAGAATTTGTGGGTGTAGGTTGCGATTTCGAGTTCCGGGAATTTACGAGTGGAATAATTGTGCTAGAAAGAGCGAGTACCGCCCCTGTTGTCATGAGCAGGATAAGTGTTTTTCTTCGCGGAAGGGGAACAAGCCATTTTTGTTGCGTTGAAGCCTCCTGCACTTTGGCTGTTTCGCCATTAGAGTTCTGTGATGGCGATGGAGTTGAGGTTGCAATTTGCTTTTCACTTATGGTGGGATGAAAATCGTCACCTTGGATTGGGGAAATGATGAACGTAGGGGTTTCATTGAGTTTGAGAGCCTGATGAAGGGTAGTGGCGAAACTAGAAACGGAAGGAAAGCGCTCTTCTGGACGCTTCGATAGGGCTTTTGCCAACACGAAATCTATCTCTTGCGGCAAACCTGGGGTATAAGCACTGAGTGGCTCAGGCATGTGAGTGCGATGCTGGTACATGACATGCATGATATTGCCATGAAAGGGGAGGCGGTTAGCGAGTAGTTCATAGGCCATTATAGCCAATGAATATTGATCTGAGGCGGGTACAGGGTATCCCATGGATTGCTCAGGAGACATATAACTGGGAGTACCACTGATTGAGCGACTCATATATGTTGTCGTAGCGATAAATTTTGCGATGCCGAAATCAGTAAGCAAGATATCTGGTTGTTCTGGGTTTTCGCCGAGAAAACGTAATAGGAAATTAGAAGGTTTCACATCTTGGTGAATGATTTGTCGATCATGCGCGTGCTGTAAGGCGTTGCCAGCTTGCAAAATAATATGGGCAACACTTTGGGGGGTGAGCCGCGATGGCGTGATGCGATGAATCCAGTCTGAGAGTGAGCCTTCAGGTCGGTATGGCATGACAAGGTACAAAATGAGAGTTTTTTTGACGTACTCTTCACCGTAGTCGAAAAGCGGTAAGATATGGGGATGATCCAGTTTTACTATTGCTCTCGCTTCACGCTGAAATCCATCTTTCACAACATCTAAGTCAGACCCTGGTTCGTTGTCAGTGCGAATCACTTTGATCGCGACTTGTTGTTGAATGTTTGCATCCTCAGCAAGGTAGACATCTCCCATTCCCCCATTTTTCAGGAGGCGTACAATCCGATAACGTCCAAGTTGTTGTCCTTCCAGTGACATGGCATTTCCTTTCTTCAATAAAAAGACGAGATAGATTCGGACAAGTATCCCAGATCGCGAGAGATGTCGCTGGTGGTCTCAAAGATGTAATAAATTGCGTAATAAGTCGCTGGGGCAAAATGCAGTGTGTGTGCATCTATCACGGTGCCCTCGATGGTATGGAGATCGTGACACGAGCGTATTTTTCGAGTTTCTGATTGCTCCTCATTCTCTGGATGGGTCTGCCATAGCACGTGAACAATCATCCACTTCTCGTTGCTCACAAAGAAACCACGTTTTGCCAGGTCTGGGTGAACGCTACGCTCTATTCTTGTTGGGTCGGCTTCATATACGCCTTCCACATAATCAAGAATAGCCTGCCTGACAGCCTCTTGCTCAATTTCTGCTGGCTTGCTCATAGTATCTCTCTGATTTTGTCGATGGTGTGTAGGATACTTGCATTATATCTCTGTGTATTGTCCCTCGTCCAGAATTTCTCGCAGTGGTGTGTTCATCTGCCCTATTTCTCGTGTAAGTTTGTCAAGATACTGCTGAATGCCATAGATGCGGTCTAAGTAGCGCAATACTCCGGCTTTTTGGATTTCTTGGGCAGTGGTAACGGCTAGATTTATACACGGTTGCCCCCTCGCTTGAGCAGTATCCGGTTCCCCTTGCTGAGGGTTTGGCGGAACCGGTTGAGGGTCTCTACAACTATGAGCGTGACTATTTGGAACGTGGACACTGCCACAATCCTGCGTGTGATGCCTATGATGCGACGTGCATTGATGGAAATCGGCATGGGTGTTCTCTTGGACGCTCTTGAGAACGTTTCTCTCTGTGAAATAGTCAGCTTTCCATGACAAAAAGACAAGGAAACTTGACAATCACACTCGTATTGTTTATAATAAAGACAAGGAAGCATGACAAAATGTCAAGAAAACTTGACACATAATTTGGAAGAGCTTACCAAGAAAGGAAATTTCCTATGATGAACCGATCAGCCTCAAAGACGTATATGCGTGACTTTCTGCTGGCAATGGTGGCGTATGTGATCGTTCTGCCCTGTTCTATCGTCCTGATTATTGCCAGCCCGCATACAGCTTGGTGGCGGATTCCTCTCTCCCTGGTTTCGGTGATTCCGATCCTCTTCGCGGTGAGAGCCTTTCTCCGCTTTTTTTCTCAGATGGATGAGGTACAACGCCGGATTCACTTAGAGGCGTTTGCTTTTAGCTTCGGGGTCACTGCGATTGTGACGTTCAGCTATGGTTGCTTGGTTTATGTAGGCTTGCCATCGCTCAGTTGGGTGTACGTTTTGCCACTCATGACTGCTTTATGGGGTATTGGTACGGCGATTGCTACACGGAAATATCAATGAAGACGGAGTGTGCAATGAAGAATCGACTCAGAGTCTTGCGAGCCGAACGGAACTGGTCACAAGCTGATCTGGCTGAACGTCTGGATGTCTCGCGCCAGGCGGTGAATGCGGTGGAAACGGGCAAATACGATCCTAGTCTCCCGCTGGCTTTCAAGATTGCTCGCCTCTTCGATCTGCCCATTGAGGACATCTTTCAGTACGACCCTGTCTTTGACGACCAGACGTTCTAGGCACGGAGAGCGTTTGTCTTGCGCTTGTGGCAACGTGTAGCGTCCGCTGGTGGGCCATCCTGCACATGGGGATGTGCGACCGAGCTTTCAGGTGTTTCCAACGAGTGACCAATGCTGGTACTGCTACACATGGCAACGGGGCGGCGATCTGTTTGATTTCCTCTGCCTGTATCATAATCTCAGTCTGCAAGAGGGCTGGCAACGGTTGCAAACCGGCGATCTGGGCTAAGAGCGCACATGGCGGGCCTCGCGGGGGCGGCGGGCCTGGTCGGGGCACATATCCGGCCCTCGTGCCCCTGTCTTCCCCTGCCCATTCCATCGGCAAACTG